>JAEUSG010000487.1 GCA_016788315.1 Fibrobacterota bacterium
ATTATATAAAGTATCATACCAGATGAACGGATCAATGTTTTTCTGCTTCCATTCCTCACCTGGTTTTTTTATGAAAAATCTAGCTCTACTAACAGCAAAAGATGACGTAAGAATACGCCCTTTAATGTATAGACCTGATGAAATAACTTCTAGTTTTGCAATTGGTACGTATAAATCTTCATCAACATGTATATCTTGCTGTAATTCCGCATCATCTCTTACTGTAACGTTTACGGAAACTAAATATGTTCCGTCATAGTTATGTTTTATATTAAAAATCTCAAGACGATAATCCCCAGGCTCAACCTCAATCGAATATTGACCATTAGCCACTTCTGCAATCTTTTCAATTGAGGCTACTTTAGCAGTTACAGCAGTGCCAGAAATTCTTCTAGCAATAACCATGTAATCATTTGTAGGAACACCCCCACAGTAAATTGTTCCACGAATAACTGATCTGTTATCAGAATTAAGCGGGTTATTATCCACCTTGCTACAGCTAAGCAAAATGAGTATAAGAAGGGCAAAAGCCCTTATAAACATCTTCAACATTAAATTCCTCCAGAATTCTATTGACACAATAGATACGTTTTTTTCCATATATGAAGCAACACAAATTCCTTCACTGTCTTTTCAGTATGTGAATGATTTAATTTCTATATATGATCAAAAACATATCCAACTCTCCGAGAGCGCCCATTGATTTGGAGGCCCATATCCTCCATTCAGAAAAGCCTCTTGAAATAGTTCACCTGAAATTACGTCCGGGAGAATCGATAGGACTTCACAAAAATCCATTTGACGTGATTTTTTACGTTATTGAAGGAAACGGAACACTGACTGTAGAAGATACAGTCGTAGAAATGAAGAGCGGTGATACAACTAAGATAGACAGCTCAAAACTAAGAAGCTGGATTAACGATTCAAAAGCTGACCTTCGCCTGCTAGTGATAAAACTTCTCTAAATTTGAACTAGTGCCTACCCAACCTTACAGAAATGCCTTAAAAGTGTAAAGTCGACTAGACACTCTGTCTTTTGCAAAAAATCACTTCATCAGCATCATGGATTTGACAATGGTCTTATTAGCAGCGGTTGTCAATTTCAGATAGTACACTCCGCTTGGCAGGACTCCGCCTGAAGCATCATTTGCAACCCACCTTATAGATGTTCGCCCGGCTCTGACTTCACGCGTTAAATCGGCTACCTTGCGTCCTCTAGCGTCAAAGATATCAAGAGACATATTGGCGAGGTCAGATGCACGCAATCCGTTAAGATGGATCATCGAAACAGGTGTTGTGAGCGGGTTTGGACTGCTTGACACAGTAATTATTATGTCGCCTGTTGCAAGTCTGCTGACTCCAACTGTTGATATAGGCAGCGAGCTCTCTTCGTCAGCTTTCCATGTCATGCAGATGATCTGGTTATTGATATGGTCGGCACAATAGACTGCTCTATCTGTTGCCTGTACAACGTGAATCATACCAATCTTTACTTTATTTACTAGATCCCTGTTATGAACTCTGAAAATTAGATTACCATTATTATCCAGCGCTTTGAATTCGTTCTGGAAGCCATTCGGGAAAATCACTCTTCCATATCTGTCAACATCAAAACGTGGAGCATAACAGATGCAGGTTGCGCCTACATATGAAACATGAGAAGGCTGGAAACTTGCACCATAATGCATCCAGACCATTCTTTCAGCGCGGGCGCGATTCATTGATGGACCAGCCATTAAATTACCAGCTGCATCTGGAGCAATTACACCACCGCCAGGACCGAACTTGACAATTGAGCCATAGACAACGGTAGCCCAGTAACGCTGGGAGTATTTATCTGTTTGCACTCCTGTAAGTTGTGCTTTTATTTCTGCAGGAACTGAATCCGGATATGGGCGAACTCTTATGCCTGCAAATATATTACCCTTTAAGTCAATGCGTACACCCTGTCCGATATTGCCCCATATTTTAAGCAACGAGTCGTTTATAAGTGCACCATTTGAATCATACTTGCTGACATAGTACCATGAACCACCCCCGACTTTTGTGAACAAAGAATCAAACTTGCTCGCCGAATGGCCGTGATATATTGAGCCATCCGGGCCGGTTGCAATCCCGCGCTGACGCAGATCGGATCCAGTATGTATTGTTTGACGTATTGAGTGATATCCAGCATTGGGGCCGCTAGTGAAAGGCAGAGGTTCACCATTCAAACCGAACCTGAAAAGATGGTTGCAGGCGCCGCCTTCATCATGCAGAAAATAGCGGCCATACCAGTCGAAATTTGGTTCAGCATACATAAACATTGCAGCCGGCGCCTCGGCACCCACAGGACTTGGATAATATTTTGTGGCAATTGCAGAACTTGATTGTCCATATGGAGGCAGAATCTGTATAGTCTGACCTGTAACGCCGTTAATTAGGGCCATTGGAGCTGCAGTTGCGAGATTTCTATCATTTTGTATGAGAATTTTGTCATCCTCATCAGATACTGTCATATCAAAACTGGTTTTACTTTCATAGAATTTTATTTTTGTAACACCATTAGGAAAGGTGTCTGGAATACCGTAATACCCTTTCCCGCAACGCCATACAGGATGAGTCATAGGGATAAGCGTATCTGTTGACGATATAGAATCTATGCCGAAATTGTCAGGATAGACATTTGTAGTATCCTTAAAGAAGTTTAAACCCCAGCTCGGATTATATACTCTTGCAGAGATACGCTTTTCAAATTCCAAAGCAACTCCCAGTCTGACTCGTGCTGTAAATGGCGATCCTGTTGCAACTGCACCATAGTCATCCAGTCCATTCCATTCTATGCGTTGGGTCAATCCGGCCATAAGGGGTTCGGGAGAATTCACAGATGTACCAATAACACCGGCAGCCAGATGGCGTACAACTTTACCGGATGCGTTGACAATAGCTACTTCAACGTCTATTTGATCTGAAACTGCAAATGTTATAAATGTCTTGTCGTCAACCATGGAGATGGCCGGTTGTTGCGTAAAAGTTGCCGCACCAGATTTCATTGCAAAGATAAAAACTAACGAAATGATTGCAAAACGTGTCATATTACCCCCTTAATTAGCCCATGAAAGGTAATATATATAAATCCCCTCTTTTAAGCATCAGCTGCTCAACTCACCTGTTTAATACGAGCAGCATTCTCTCTTTCATCTCTCCTGAGGAAATTTCAGCAAAATAGATACCGGAAGGGACATTCTGTCCTGACAGAGTAATTCCATTCCATTTTATTTCATTTGTACCAGCTGCTACAACCCTCGTCCAAACCTTCTCTCCACTGATATTGACAATATTAAGAACTGCAGACTGATGATACGCCGATAGCTTTATAGTTACCACAGGATTAAAGGGATTTGGATATACCTTCATCTTTGATGTATCACTCAGCCTGTGTCCATTTTCTGCTTCGTTTTGGGAGGATGCTGTGACAACAGTACTATCATTTCGTGATACAGGCACTCGGACATCAACTACTGTAACGGAATCATTACTGTACATCTGCTTCACGGTTCCTCCTGTGATATTGTACTCACCCTTTTTCAAAACAAAACGCACGGCAAATGGGGGAAGAGTGATACCAAGTTTATTTTTTACTACAGCTCTATTATACGAAACCGACCCTTTATTCTCATAATCAAAGTTCACAGTCAGTGCCTCCTCTTTTGTTGAGGTATTTCCGAATTGAAAGGTCTGATTCATAGTCATCACTGAATCTCTGAAATAAAGATAGCGAATCCATCCAATGTTACTTATACCAACGTATGAAATATGAGATGCGCTCCCTGTTTCAAAGACTCGTGTAGGTGTCGTTCCTGTGTTGGTTGCCGCATTTCTGTGTGTGTGACCTGCGATGGCAATTCCAATTTTTTTTTCGTTGTGAAATGGTGATTGAACAGCACCTGGATTATGAAGAGCGGAAATTCTTATCCCTCCCATTCCGGTTGAATCGAGCCAATCTGAAAAAAATCTCCGCTGTGTTGATGTATCATCAAGTCCTAGGTGTGTGTCCCAGAAAAGAAAGCGTGCAGATCCGAACGAAAGAGCATGATACCTTCTACCTACCCACTTTGTCCATTGTCTGCTGTAGCTGACCGCCCCGTTCGGATATTGTGCATCATGATTGCCTGTTGTTACAAAGACCGGACTATTAATACCATGAACACCTTTAAGTTTGCCGTATCCGTTAAAGAACTGATTCCACTTTTCACCCTGTGGAGGTGCTCCGTTCTGCAGATAATCCATAACATTGTCCCCTGTGCAGATAACCAAATCAGGGGATAGGACATTAATAACACTTACAATTGGAGAAAGATAGTCGAGTTCTTTCGCATAAATTGATGTAGTATCCCATGCCGCCGTGACATGTGGATCTGTAATGTGAACCACGCTCCACTCAGAAGGAATACTGCTGATGGTTTTAAGTGATTTGTCAGAATGTGCAGAATCTGATCCTGCATAAACTGCCAGGGAAAAGAGTTCACGGCATACATCTACCGGGATTCTGACAGTTACCAGCCCGTTAACACTGTCCAACGTAAGCGGATCATACACATATTTACCTCTTACTTTTTTTTCGATGGGCAGTTTATATGAAATCCACTCCCCCTTAATCATAACCGAATCAACCGGCTCTGTTGAAGTAACCATTATTATGACTGTATCACCAGCCTTTACGATAGCTGGAGCTGAACCGCCGGGATAAATAATTCTGGCGGCATACAGGAGCTGTACTGTCAGAACAGACAACAATATGAATTTTATAATATCAAACTCTCTTTTACCTGCCGAGGGCGTTAATTGCCTGTCTTATTCCATTTTCGGAAAATGCAACCGCCAAAGCTTTTATTCCAAGCTGTTTAGGCAACACAGATGGTCCTCTTTTACTTTTAGGTACATCATACTTCAGATGAATTATGGTGACATCATTAATTACTTTTTCGCCGACAACCCTGGCTCCCGGTGATTCCGTTGGCTGATTTCCAACAAATAATGTCCCGCGTTCACCATTGCGTAATGAGACGTTGAAAGGTGCCAGCGATATTGTATCGGGAAGAATGTAATCAATATCCTGAAAAGGGATTGAACGTGAAAAGGAGAGCCCCTTTCCTATACCTAGGAAATCCTCCTGAGAAACTGTGAAGACGCTTTTCGATTTCCCCAAAGAGCCAAGAGTAAGTTTATTATCTCTGCCCATATACCCGTTTGGCCCTATTCTCTGCCCCACGAAAATGAGCCAGCTGTCATCGCCCGGATCAGCAATTGTGAAGTCGCTGTTAAGCGGGTATCCGCGAAGCATCTTAATAGTTTTACCATCCTCAGTGTAATAGAGGTCTATCGGCCTCGCAAACAATAGGCTGCAAAACAGAAGAATAACCAAAATCGCTCTTTTCATAACCATTCCCCTTATAATATTATACCTTTATATATACAAAATTTTATCGGCCAAGGTTAATCTCACTAATAACTGGCTACATAAAAAGAATATATTATGTTTGTACTATGACATTTCAATACACTGAAGATAGCGGTTTTACCGTTATGACCATAACAGGTGAAGTCAAAGTCACCTCTATTACGGAGCTTCGCAAAGAGCTGCAGACCCTTATGGTCGAAACTCAGCCTCTTGCCATTGACCTCTCAAATGTCAGCTATATCGACTCTTCCGGTGTCAGCCTGCTTGTAAATATGCAGAAAAAGCTTTCTACCCAGGATCGCAAATTCTGTCTTTTCGGGGCGCAAACAGAGGTTGCCAAGGTTCTTAAGGAGCTTAATCTGGATCGGGTTATCACCATTTATGATAACCACAAATCTTTTGTTGAAAACAACATTGTTATCGCTGTTGACGAACTCTATCCTCCTTCCGATTATGATTTCGGCGGAAAACCATATTCACTGAAAAATCTTGTTTGCCCCTTGTGTGAACATAAAGATATTAAGGGATTTGTTATTAACAGAAGAACCCAAGAGGTTAAACTGCCAACAGGAGATCTTCTACCTGTGTGGGAAGGACGGGAAGGTTTCCCTACTATAGATCCGCATTCCACTCAGATAACAATCTGTCCCGGCTGTTTTTTTGCATCACGCCACATTACTTATTTCCATGAAGAGCGCGGTGAGTTCAGATCTGCACTAGGAGAAAAAGAGATTCATGCGCTTGTGAAAGATGATGTTGCACGTACACGCATCCTCAAGGGTTCCGGCATGACTACTCTGGACAAATTTTATCCTCCCTTTATGCCTAAGGAGGCATTCTGGGTGTACTCTGTTGCGGAAGAGTGCGCACACACTCTTTACAGAATAGAAAACCGTCTGTCAACATATGATCTTGCCTATTACAATCTGGCACTTACTCTGTACTGCGGTGAAAAGCAGCTTCCGGAATTCTGGCGCAGATCCTTTATGTGGTATAATGAAATAATTAAACGGCCATCAGAATTCGCACCAGCCACACTTATTGAAGCCTACTATTCCCTTTACATGCTCGCTGAAAAACTTAAACGCCCCCGTGAAGGCGATGCCATTTTCGCTGATCTTAAAGCTCTCAACTCAAGCGCTCCTGAATACTTGCTTTATCTGCGGGCAGCAACACTATTCCGCGAAAAACCGTGAGCATCAAAGAAACTGCTGCACTGATTTTAACAATACTCCTGCTGTTCGGAGGTGCTGCTATACTCTTTTATTCTTCAAAAGAGGAGCGGGCTGACTTTACATATGCCTTGAGCAGCGAACCAAGAACTCTCGATCCAGCCCTTGTTACTGCTTTAAGTGAGTCACGTGTTGTAAAATCACTTTTTGACGGGCTTGTAAAACTAAACGGCAAAACGCTGAAACCGGAACCTGCAATTGCCCGCAGTTGGACTGTTTCTGCCAACGGCAAAGAATACTGTTTTTTTCTCCGCAAAGCATTGTGGTCTGACGGAACGCCGGTAACAGCGCACGACTTCGTTTATTCATGGGAACGGGTTCTAAATCCCTCATCCAAGTCATCCTACGACTACATGCTTTTTTCCATTCTGAATGCACTTAATTACAGACAGGGGAAAGTCTCCACTTTCGACAGCGTGGGCGTAAAAGCGGTAAACGATTCAACTTTGATTGTTGTGCTTGAAAAACCGCTGCCCTACTTTCTTGACTTAGCGGCCTTTGAGACCCTTCTGCCGGTTAACAGAAAATGCATCGAAAAACATGGGCTAAGCTGGGTTCGCCCGGAAAACATAGTCAGCAATGGCGCCTTTACTCTTACCGGACACCGGCTCAACGACAAAATGCGCATAAAAAAGAATCAGCTATACTGGAACGCTGACAAGGTCCGCTTCAATATTATTGATGTCCGCACTTGTGAAGGAATCAATACAGCCTTTAATATGTATGAAACAGGAGCGGCCGATCTTATTGAGGATTTCCCAAGTTTAATTACTGAAGAGATTTTAAAAAGAAGCGATAAGTGTGTTGCCCCGACTCTTGGAACCTATTTCTACCGGTTCAATACTTCAAAACCTCCATTTGATGATGTTCGTGTAAGACGCGCTTTTGATCTCGCGGTAAACAAAGAGAATCTGGCTGCATACGTTGTTAAGGGAGGAGAAATTGCAGCAGGTACACTTGTCCCGCCAGGACTCCCTGGCTACATTGGCGTGGAAGGACTCAAATACAATCCTGACAGTGCACGGATGCTCATGAAAGAGGCGGGGTATCCTGACGGGAAAAATTTCCCCGAGATAGAGCTTCTCTATAACACAAGTGAAAATCACAAACGGATTGCAGAGGCAGTCGCATTCATGCTGAATGAAGCGCTCAACGTTAAAATCATTACGGCAAATATTGAGTGGAAGGTTCTGCTTTCAAGAGTTGACAACATGGACTACACATTTGTCCGTGCGGGATGGTATGGAGACTATACTGATCCCAACACTTTTCTTGACATGTTTATAACGGGCGGAGGCAACAACAGAACAGGCTGGTCGAACAAAGCCTATGATTCACTTATCGAGCTGGCATCGACTCTGAGTGACAACAATCTGCGCATGAAGCTTTTTGCCGAAAGCGAAACAATTCTCCGTGACGAGGGACCTATTATCCCCTTATATTATTATGTATCCAAATACCTGATAAAGCCCGATATTAAAGGGCTTTACCCTAACATCAGAGGATATTTCAGCCTGGCTGATTTATATAGAGAATGAGACGATTTATAATACGCCGTCTTATGCTTGCTTTACCGGTACTGCTCCTGGTAGTACTTTTGACCTTTCTGCTTGTCCATTCTGCACCAGGCTCTCCGTTTGCTTCTGAGAAAAACCTATCGCCTGAAACGCTGGCGGCGCTGCAGGCTGAATATGGTCTGGATAAACCCTTGCCGACACAGCTCTATATGTATGTTAACAATTTGGCACACGGTTATCTCGGCCGTTCAATCCATTTCAGCGACTGGTCTGTTAATGAGATTATCGCAAATGCTCTTCCCGTTTCAATGCGGCTTGGTGCGTTTGCTCTGCTATTTGCAATACTTGCAGGCGTCCCGCTTGGCGCCGTTGCCGCTCTTCGACGCAACACCTTAATAGACCACTCAGCTATGGCTGTTGCTGTTGCAGGTATTTCAATTCCCTCTTTTGTAATAGCCTCGCTGCTGATTCTCCTTTTCAGTTTTACTCTTAAATGGCTGCCATCAGCAGGATGGGGCAATATAGAAAACATGATTCTTCCCGCTCTGACTCTCTCTGCCCCTTTCATCGCTTACATTTCACGAATCACACGCGGAACTCTTATAGAGGTCCTTTCAGAAGACTACATACGTACCGCAAGGGCAAAAGGAGTCTCTGAAAAGAGCGTGCTCTTTCATCACGCACTGCGCAACGGATTAACGCCCCTCATATCATTCTTAGGTCCTGCCTCCGCTGGAATTCTAACCGGCAGCGTTGTAGTAGAAAAGGTTTTTGCAGTTCCTGGTCTTGGAATCCATTTTGTTCACAGCGCGCTACACCGTGATTACTTTCTTGCTGTCGGCTGCGCACTCATTTACGGATTCATACTTCTGATGTTTAATCTGCTCTCTGACATTCTATATGTAATCGCCGACCCAAGGATATCACATGACAGCAAACAGTGATGCATTCAGAAAGTTAAGGCGAAACAGAGCTGCACTTGCTGCTCTTATATTTATTCTCTTTGTTATTGCTGCAGCTATAAGTGCTCCGCTTTTGGAAAACCATCTTTTCCCCTCCCCTGATGCGCAGAACCTTTCTGACAAACTCCTAGCCCCCTCATTCGATCATCCCTTCGGTACAGATTCTCTTGGAAGAGATCTGTTGTCCAGAGTGTTCGCAGGCGCACGCATTTCAATTATGGTTGGATTTATTGCTACGCTAATTACAATTATGATTGGTGTGACATATGGAGCCGTATCAGGCTTCTCCGGCGGAAACGTTGACAATATAATGATGAGAGTTGTCGATGCTCTTTACACTCTCCCATTTATCTTTCTTGTAATACTGCTCTTAGGGCTATTCGACCGCTCATTCCTCCTGCTTTTTGCAGCGCTTGGTGCGGTTCAGTGGCTCACCATGGCCCGAATGGTCCGTGGAGAAATACTGTCTCTGAAAACACGTGACTTTGTAGCCGCGGCACGCGCTTCCGGTGCCTCTCCTTCACGCATTCTGTTCCGCCATCTGCTACCCAATACGCTGGGAGTCATAATTGTCTACGCAACTCTTACAGTTCCTGTCATCATACTGCAGGAGGCTTTTCTCTCCTTCCTCGGACTAACCGTTCCGGGACAGGAACACAGTTGGGGAGCACTTATCAGCGAAGGACTTGACGCTGTGAACCCTGTAAAGATCAGATGGTGGCTTGTCGTTTTTCCTGGTGCGGCAATATCGTCAACATTACTCGCTCTTAACTTTCTTGGAGACGGGCTCAGAGATGCATTTGATCCAAAGTCGAGATGATAGATAAAAATCAGATTCGTGGAACCCAATATTCTGGTTGCCGACGTTGATGCATAACTGCTAAAATGACTACTTCGTCAAGAACAATTCTATACATTATAAAATAAGGAAATTGTAAAATTACCCGTCTCCTAACATTATTCCTAATAACTGGCCATCGGTATGGGTGAGTCTCAATATCTTGAACAGCGGAGTCTATTTTATCAAGAAACAGAACTCCTAATCCGTTTGCTTGTGACTCATAATAATTCGCAGCTGCTATTAACTCGTCTTCAGCGGGTCTTAAGAACCTGGAATTCATTTTTTTAAAGATGCGTAAGCGTTATGCAAAACAGATCTAGAGTCTCTTGCTGATATCTTGCCTTTTTTGAATGCTGAATACCTTCTATCAGCTTCGTTTACACAGGCGTCTAAATGGTCTTTTTCATTAAGATCATCAAGACTAGCTATGAGATGCTCAGCTAAAACAGCACGTTCTTTGTATTCCAATTTCATCGCCTGCGTTTCACATTGCTTTAATGTTGGCATAGTATCGTTTCTCCTAACTAAAATATACATGAATTTATTTTCAAAGCACTATAGTACATATTACTTGCTCTATAGTCAATCTCTTTTCTAGTTTTATGCCATCAACAAACTATAACTATTATTAGGAGTAACAAATGTTAAAACTTGTTCTTATACTCGCTGCATTCGCTCTTTCAGCAGAACTTACAGTCTCTGAAAAACTTCAGGAATTAAGCAATGCAGGACAGTTTGTACGTAAAACTACATTCTTCCTTCCAAAATGTTTTTTTAAAGATGACCTTTCAAACTTCCAAAGCAGCGAAGAAGAACGTAATTTTATCCGCATGTTTCGTGAAGCGCTTGCGAAAAACAGCCGGCTCTACCATGACACTCTCCCACCTGCAATGGAGTCACAGTTAATATCCTCTTTAAACAGCAGATTCCCCGATGACACTTCAAAGTTCCGTGTATATCTTGAAAATGCCTTTAACAGTGCTTCACCTGAGATTTTAGCTGAACACATTAAAAGTTCATCTATGAAACGGGCGGAACATCTGCTTAACGATCAGCAGAAAAATTCATTCTTTACAATGAAAGCTAAGGAATCAGGTGTTACGGCAACTGAAATTTCAGTAATGCTTCAGGCTGCATATCTTATCTGCCCTGTTGTCAAAAAGATAGAACGCAAAACAGATACTACAGGTGCTAAGATTCAGTGCGGACCTGGTTTTACAATATTCAATCTAAAAGTTGACTCAACAGGTAAGATACGCTTAAATACAATAGATGACTTCCTGGTACGTGCAAACGGTTCTGAATCACATAGAAATCTAAAAAACCGCATTGAAGAAGGAAAACTACCAAGAGGCACTACCGTTGAACAAGCTGCTCTATATAAGATGGTGGAAAATGGACAGGATGATCTCATTCTTCGTTTGAGAGAAAACGAAAACTTCCAGATGACAGCACAGGTTGCAGATGCCGGTTTTATAAAGCTTTCTATGCAAATGCCCCGGAAAGAGGCCAGCGACTTAAGTGTAGCTGACTTTTACAGAGTGCTCGAACTCGAAGACAAAAACGGCAAAATTGTCAAAAACAGAATAGGCTGGTTCTTCGCAAATAAAATGGATTTTGCAAATGCTGATACTGGTGATAATGCAAATGTAAACGTAGAAGGCAGAATGGTTTCCGGACGTGCATCAACGGGACTGCTTGTTCAGGAACTTCCCTTATCTAAAGGACTCTTAACTCTTTCTTTCGATAAAAAAAGTTATTCAGTAGACATTGATTCCTTTCCTGTAGCAGAATATCCTGTTATGTTTGATTCTGTAAAGGTTGAGGCCAAACAGCAGGGAATTGGAGCATCAATTTTTGTTTATCTGCCACGCCAAGGAAGCTCTCTTGATCAACTTGGTTTAACTGCTTCTTACACCACCAATAAAGTAGATGGAAATATTTATATTGCTGATACTGGAAATTCGAACAACATTCCCAGTCTGAAAGTTATAGACCCAAGTTTTAATTTACTTCATGCAGGACTAACATACCAGCGCGGTTTTCCATCCTTCAGAAGACTTTTTTATGGCCTTTATTTCTCTGCTGATTACGAGCTTCTTTCATTTAAGGGTAATGTAAAAGAGAAAAAACAATTCAGCAGTGACACTTTGGATCTGGACTTCAAGCTTGAAAGAGCAAACATTGCCGGTAGTGCCGGTGCATACTCAGAATTTTATCTTTTCCCATCTCTCTCGTTTGGCGCCCGTGCAGGATACCGTTATGCATTTCCGATTCAGAAGTGGGATTTCTCCCTTAAAAACGGAACTGAAGACGTTATCAAACTTGAAAAAGAGTTGACCATGGAAGACGGTATAACTTCAAACGGCCTTGAGATGTTCTTTTACATGAAGATAAATTTGTGGCCGATCGCTAAGTTAGCTGCTGCTTCTAAGAACAAATAACATAATACCGCCCGCGATTTATTTGGAATTGGTAGCGATATCTTTTAACGGCTCATAAAATGAGCTTTATCTTCTTCACTGAAACGCTCTATTGCATAGCGGAGCATAGTTCGTGGCATTGACCTGTATCGAGTCTCAAGATATTTCTTCTCTTCCTTCTCACTCACTCTTTTGCCTGCCTCGCGAAGCATCCAGCCTACTGCCTTATGAATAAGATCATGTTTATCTTTCATTAGAAGGTCAGCTATTGCAAAAGTGTCTTTCACCTCACCCCTCTTAATAAAAGCGTAGGTGGCAAGTATGCTGATTCGCTTTTCCCAAAGTTCTTTTGATACTGCAAGCTTGTAAAGAATATCTCTCTTCCGGCTTACCAAAAATCCGCCGACAATATTCGGCGCGCTTAAGTCAACAAGATCCCAGTTGTTTATATACTTCACATTAGCAAGATAGGCATCGAAAATATCTTTCTGTTCTACTTCATCTGCCACCCGTTCAAATCTGTAAACCATCAGAAGAAGTGCAACCAGCCGGTGTTCGTGGTATTTACTTTTTAACAGCTTGAGAGCATCAGTAAGAGTCAGCGACTTATATTTCTTTACAAGAGTACGCTGCACAGGAACTTTTATGCCGAGAAAAAGATCACCTTCACCATACTGCCCTTTTCCCGTCTTAAAAAATCTTGACAAGTTTTCAGCCTGTATGGGATCTGCCAGTGAATTCAGCTCTGAAATCAAATCTTTTATGTTAATCATAACAACAAATTACATTTCTTTTATATATTGTTGGAAAGGTATATTTTGATAAATTTCACGGAATCAACCGTTACATGAAAACGAAACCTGAACAAATTCATATCAACACTACTGAATCTGAAGTAAAACTTGATCGTTCTGTTCTGAACACTATTGCTTCATGCCATGCTTATCTTGCACTCCGCGAAGATTACCGTGAGCAGTTGCGAGAGCTACAGGAGGAAATGAAATTCAACTATCTCCGATGCCACGGAATTTTCAGTGATCAGATGGGTGTTTACAGAGAATATGTTCATGGTCAGCCTGTTTTTAATTTCCAACTCGTTGATAAAGTCTATGATTTCTTCTTAAGCATCGGAATCCGTCCATTTGTTGAACTTTCTTTCATGCCTTCACACCTCGCAAGCGGAAATGCTACCTGTTTTGAATACAACGCCAATGTTTCCATGCCCAAAACCATGGTTGGATGGAAAAATCTGGTCATAGCATTTCTCAAACATTGCATTGAACGGTATGGATTGCGTGAAGTCAGGAGATGGTACTTTGAAGTATGGAACGAACCTGATATCAGTTACTTCTTTGACGGTGTCCAAAAGGATTATTTTGCTCTTTACAAAGCAACGGCAGACGCTGTCAAATCTGTAAATACTTCGTTGCGTGTAGGGGGGCCTGCAACCTCCAAGAATCTATGGGTTGATGATTTTCTGAAGTTTTGCAAAAAGTCAAAAGCTCCTGTTGATTTCGTTTCAACCCATCACTACTGCGCCAATACCGCAATTGCACTCAATGCAGATGGCACCAAAAACAGACAGTATCACGGCCAACCCAGAATGGCACAGGATATAAAAGGGGTACGGGAGCAAATCAGGGCATCTGCCTTTCCGAAGCTTGAGCTTCACTATACAGAATGGAATGTCACTCCTTTTCATGTTGATTCATTTGCCAAAGATTCAGAGTTTACTTCCGTATTTGCGCTTCAAACCATCCTGGACACGCAGAATCTCACAAACAGTTACGCCTTCTGGGCTTTCAGTGATGTATTTGAAGAGAGCGGACCGGCAACACACCCCTTTTGTGGCCTGTATGGCATGATCAACCTACACGGAATTCACAAACCGGTTTACCATGCATTCAGTTTCTTTTCACGTTTATACCCAAACCGGATTGCGCCGGAAATACCAGGAGCCTTCGTCACCACCGATAAAAAAGGGAACTTCAGAATACTGGTTTGGAACTTTCAGGATGCTGTAAAACCAGAATTTACAGGCGGCGATTGGAAAATTGGAAACCATTCCCGAAACCTCACCCTGAAATTGGAAAACGTGAGAGGAAGTTACCGGGTGATCAGGGAATGTACCGGCCTAACAGCCGGCAACAGCTTCCGTGCATGGAAAAAAATTGGAAGTCCCCAATATCTGACACAGAAGCAGGTTGCCATCTTGCGCAAAAAGTCCAAACCCCTTCAATCACCCGTTCGAACAATAACTGCAAAAGGAAATCTGGAACTCAAACTGATTTTGAAACCTTGTGATATTCAATTCATTGAGATAAAACCATAAAGAGTATAACAGCAGAACCAATGAAATGGGTAATTCATCATTCAAGGCTTGACGTAGTATCCTGAACAATCTCTTTCGCGTAATCAATTAATCCCAAAGAGACATCTGATGCAGGAATCCACTTTGCAAACTTTACAGGATCGTTAACGCTGGCGAAGGCTTCAACTTTTCTGACCACAGGAGCACTAACTCCTTTTGCTCGCAGGACATCCATCAACTCCGTAGTTGTTGATTCGAGCGCTTCGAAA
Organism: Fibrobacterota bacterium; assembly: GCA_016788315.1. Classification (GTDB taxonomy): domain Bacteria; phylum Fibrobacterota; class OXYB2-FULL-49-7; order OXYB2-FULL-49-7; family JAEUSG01; genus JAEUSG01. The sequence goes on from JAEUSG010000487.1 coordinate 14,996, forward strand.
TTAAGCCTGCTTCCAAGGTATCGCCTTAAAATCTCAGAGATACGGAGATGGAAAATCTTAACCTCGCCCTTATTCAGAAGATCGTCAGCTATAAGAGCCTCAATCTCTCTGCCGAATACGACTTGAGGAGGTTCAGGTGGCGGCGGCGGCGGAGCAGGAGCTGCCTTTTTATTTCTGAAAAAATAGTCAAACAGGAACAA
>JAEUSG010000497.1 GCA_016788315.1 Fibrobacterota bacterium
ATATTGGCGTTGTTTTGTCAACATCAATTTATGCGTTTGACTCTAAAGATTCGTCAGACCTTAAAGACGATGGCAAACTGATGAATTCAACGCTTTTTGCAAAAGGGACAAATTTTTCCATTTCAGTACAGTATTTCTCTATGAATGACTGGTATCATCCTTATGGAAATCCTATTTACGAAAATACTCAGAAAACAAACAGGATGATGACTTATGGTTTTGTTTATGAAAAGGAATTCTCTGAAGTTATAAAAATCTGCGGTCAGACGAAAGTTTATTATAACATTGAGGATGAAAGAACCGATTTCGAAATATCAGCAGTGTGTACTTTCGATCTTGCACTTACAAAAAACTGGATAATCAGCAAGTAAATGAAATTAAGAGTTGACAAATATATTTTGATCGCTCTCTTTTCCATTACTTCTTTTTCAAAAGGTGCCGTTGTTTCTCTTGTGTGGGAAAATGACGTTTTATTTAAAACAGACTATTACTATTCCCAGGGAGTTGCGTTAGGTTTCGAACATAAGAGTTTCGCAATTCCACTGGTATGCAAAAAAATATTTCCAGCATCGGTAAATGATTCGAATTATTCAGGTAATATTTGTCTTAATAATGCAATTTATACACCTCAAAACATCAGACAACCCGTTCCAGATATATATGATGCTCCATATGCAGGATTAACTTGGCTTTCTTTGTCGCAGTCTGGTTTTTCAGGAAATTATTTGGGGACATGTGAACTCCAGCTTGGCGTGTTGGGTTCAGCATCTTTAAGCGAAGAGTTTCAGAAATTTATTCACGAAGTAACGGATAATCCAGCTCCACAAGGTTGGGATTATCAATTAAGCAATGGTCCAATAGTAAATGTTCTGTTATCAGCAAACAGAATAAAGTGGTTGTCGAATAAACGTGCATATGGAATGTTAGGTACAGACATCCGTTTGGGAACAATTCATACAGATTTTAATCTTCGTTTTCGGGTGGGTGGAGGTTTCGGATTAGATGCATTCGGTTTCTCTGGCAGTAG
>JAEUSG010000529.1 GCA_016788315.1 Fibrobacterota bacterium
TTATTGGATCGTTCTGGCCTGAAATTATTGAAATGAGTCCCAAAACAAATAATACAATCGCGCTTTTTCTGAATAGATGTTCCATAACCTTACTCCGAAATGATCGTTTATCTTTGCCACTTGCGGATAAGATAAAAAATATTACGCACACAATCAAGATCGACAGAAACAAGGACTATACACCACTAACAATCCTTATGAGATGATGATACCTATAGGGAATTTCTTCGCTTTTTGCACTTTTCAAACAATTTGTAAGACTTACAACCCGTCTGCTGAAAAACCTGCTCCTGTTCCTTTACCGGATAAGCGGAATAGAGTTCCAGCAGCATAACAGCTGACACGGGTGGTAACATAATCCAACCCTTTTCCGCCAAAAATTCCAGCATCCCCCTCTTCGTCCTCTCCGCGAAAACCGCCATCAGCAGACTTGTCGCCAGTTCCTGAAACCTGTAAAGACAAGAGATGCTTTTCAAGATGCTCAAGAACCCATTGTGTCCAGTCATTCCCCGACTCTTTCGCAATGTCAAGAATAGTATTTGCCTGAACTGGAAAGGCTGCATATGGCCGTTCAAGCGGTTTTGATGACATTATCCATTTAGCATAGGCCAGCATGGCATTCATATAACGGGGATTTTTAGTCGCCCTATAAGCGGCTATGAGAACAACAATTATTGCATCATCATTGCGAAGCTGAAAACGTTCTTCACCCTCGCCTACTCCAAAATGATGATTCATCCGTCCCGTATGTTTAGTTCTGTCAATCGTAGGATTGCAGAAAAAAGCGCCGTTTGGCTCCTGAGCATCGAGAATGCGATCGGCGGCCCATATAACCGGTGTCAGATACTTTTCTTCACCGGTTCGTACATATAGATGCCAAAGCGGAATAGCTATCGCCTGTTCAATGGTCTCACGCTTATTTTGTTCAGAATAGTTAATACGAACAGTAAGGTCATCATTAAGACCAGCCCAATGAGGAAAGCCTTTTATTGGCGAAAAACTCCGCAGAAGAAAATCACAGAATGCCCGTCCCAAACGGAGATATTCTGCCTCGCCGGTAACCTTTTCAAGCATGAGAAGACCGGAGGCTGCCTGCGCTCCGTCAAGTATACCGCCGTAGCGGAAAACGGGACTGTATTCCCGTATAACCCCGTGCAGCTCAGGATATTGCGGATCAAAAAAGATTGACGAATATAGATAATTGGCGGCTGATTTCGCCGAATCAAGATATTTTTTATCTCCAGTCAGCTTATATGCTTCGGTTGTAACAAACAAACCACGACCGAGAGTCCAATTAATTCCGGGAACATATTTTTTTTCTGGTATGTAATAATAATAGAGATAACGTCCGCGGTCAGCATTCCAATCTGGACGGTATTCTCCCAGCTGCGAATTAACAAACCAGTCCGCTGCTTTAAGTGCCAGTTCAAGGTACTTTTTTTTGTCTGATTCCGTTAGTTTTGACATTTTAAATCCCTTCATTTTTAAAACCATTGTTCCGGTAAATATAGCGCAAAAAGGGTAATAAGAAAATGCATATATGCCAATCATTGTTGCACAAAACCGTATGTTTGATTATCTTAACCATATGACCGTTATACCCTTATCGGAAATTTTAGC
>JAEUSG010000540.1 GCA_016788315.1 Fibrobacterota bacterium
CCTGCTTTACGATTGGGCAAAGAGCGGCTGTAATTTCCCAACCATCGGTTTCGGACACAACCGTTACCAGCTCCTTGATGTGGAAGATCTTTGTGACTCCATTGTGCTTTGCATGACACTGGATAAATCGGCAGTCAATGATACTTTTAATATCGGAGCAAAAGAATTCACAACATTCCGTGAGGATCTACAGGCAGTACTGGATAAGGCGGGTCACGGAAAAAAAATTATCGGGTTTCCTGCTTCACCGATGATCTGGACATTAAGATTGCTGGAACTGTTCCACCTCTCCCCTCTTTATAAATGGGTTTATGAAACAGCATGTGAAGATTCATTTGTAAGCATAGAAAAAGCTGAAAACATTCTCGGATTCAAGCCTAAATATTCGAATAAAGATGCTTTGATAAGAAATTACGAATGGTATTTGAAGAATGAGTCGCAATTTGAAAAGACATCTGGAATATCACACCGTGTACCCTGGAAACAGGGCATTTTGCGGCTGGCAAAAGCTATCTTTTAAGAAATGAAAGGGGTGCTATGAAAACCGGTTTTCTTCTTGTTAAGGAATGTCTCGAACATAAACACCACCCGGAAGTACCTGAAAGAGTTGTTGCAATCGGCGAACGGCTCGAAAAGTGCGGTCTCCTTTCTAAACTTTCATCTTATGACCTTCACTCAAATCCTATAGATGTCGTTACTACGCTTCACACTAAAGAGCATGCAGCGGCAATTGAAGCAATCCCTGGTTCAGGCAAAGCGGCAAGATTCGCAGTAGCCGGTGTTCTCGGAGCTGTTAAAGCTGTTTCGGAAGGCAAAATCAAAAATGCATTCTGCGCCATCCGTCCACCGGGACACCATGCAACTAACCTTTGCAAGGAGCAGGGCTATTGCTATTATGCAAACACCTCTGTTGCTGCGAGATATGCTCAATCATTGGGACATAAAAAGGTGCTTATTATTGATTGGGATTTTCACCACGGGAACGGAGCAGAAGATTTCTTTTACGATGATCCCACTGTATTTACTTTCTCCACTCATCACGCTGGCGGTTACCCATTCACCGGCCTTCCAGAACGGATTGGAGAAGGTGCGGGCAAAGGTTTCAACATGAACTGTCATCTTGACGTAGGAGCAGAAGACAGTGACATGATAAATGTCTGGAAGACAAAGTTACTTCCGGCAATGGAATCATTTAAACCGGATTTCATTCTCATTTCAGCAGGTTTTGATTCCCGTGAACGCGATAAGCTTGGCTGCTGGAACATTTCAGACAAAGGCTACTTCGAACTCACCCGTCTTGCTATGCAGATGGCCGACAAATACTGCAATGGCAGAATTGTATCCGCCCTCGAAGGAGGCTACAACCCAATCGGGGTATCAAGAGGTGCAGTAGCCCATATTGCCGCACTTATGAACGAGCCAGCAATTCCTGACGATTTCGACCCAACTCCAGGTGAACTTCAACCAAAAGATAAGCCGGCAATGAGGTTTGGATGGATCTTTTTCCCCGATGGCGAGGCTGAAAAAATAGCGTCAATTGAAATGCGCCGCAGCGACAATTCACTTGTTTACAATCTGCCTGTAACTAATATTAAAATGAATGCTGTAAACACAAAACTTCCTTCACTTGAAGTTGGCAGTTATATCAACCGCCTCATTTACAAAGATGGCCGGACAATCGAGTCGGCATTTGATTATGAACAGGTCTTTAAAGGATAACTATTATGAAAACTGCATTGCTCCTGTTAATTGCCGTAATGTCAATTTTTTCTCAGACTCCCCAGAATAATGATACGTATACATCTGCGACACAAAACAATCAGGCGAAACCAGCTGAAGGCTGCAAAGTACTCGTCGCAATGAAATACTCCTATTTTGAAAAACTGGTGCTGCAGAATCTGAGGGATTCGCTTAAGCAGGGCGGATGCACAATTACTGACATTGATATTTCCGGATATGATAAGGTTGACAAAACTAAGTTTAACGCAATTCTGCTTTTCAGTGCATTGAAATCGGGAGCGCCCATTTCCGAAGTTCGAGGAACACTCGGAGAATACAAAAAGGGCAGCAATCTGCTTGTATGCCGTGTATACGGTGATATTTGGGAAAAAGGGTCAAAGCAGAAAAAGGGTGTTGATGCTGTTTCAGCCGCTACGGCCAATCTTCAGCCAAATTTAGTTGCCGGTAAAATCCTTGCCAACCTTAAACCAATTCTCGGCATGTAATTTTTTTACCTGTTTCCGTTGTCTTTATACATCGATTAAGTTTTCGTTCATATATATACTTAATCCATGATAAAAACAAAACATGCCCTACTTATCTTTCTAGCCTTTTTTCAGACAATTTTCTCTTTTAATTTCCCCGACACTGCTCTTGACCCTGTCCGTAATCTCGGACCTCGCACCTTTTATCCAGACAGCGTTAATGACCGTCTTTATTACCTGCCATTCGACTCAGGCATGACATACACAGTTATAAATCCAGCCTTTAACCGCCCCTCTTCCGGACACAAAGGGTACGCAGTTGACTGGAACCTGCCGCAAGGTACAAGAGTTATTGCAGCAAGAGCAGGTAATGTGAGCTTCTACAAGGATGCAGCAACAAGTGATGCCCAGATTATGATATCAAGAACGGACAAGGATTCAACACTTTTCAACTATACATCAGATCTCTATATTCATATTACAATTGACACATCTCTACTGAAATTAGGCCGCAGAGTTGAGCGAGGTCAGATAATTGGCAGAGTAGGAATTCAAAGTCATGTCCACCTTGAAATTCAGGTTTCCGGCCACATCGGTATTGGTAAAGATGGCAGGACAACAGAGGATGTACCATATGCAATCCGAGAGGTCACGAATAGACGAGATGGCATCCCTTGGAGCGGTGACAGATGCACTTCCCAGAACAAGTTCAGACCTGCAAACATTGAAGCGGAACAAACCAAGAGTGCTATTTTGTCAAATTCGATTAAGAGCTGGCCATCTCCATGCATAACCAGTGCCAATATCGACTTAAATTTGACCAATATGAGCAACGGAAAACTGGTAATGCAGGACATAAGAGGTCGTTCTATAAAAACTATCTTTGAAGGAAGCTTCAAAAAAGGGTTGAACAGATTTTCTTTCACAAAAACAGAGCAATTATCTGGCGTTTACTTTGTTCGCCTGATTTCCGACAAAGGCATTTCTCTCTGCAGTCCGGTAATTATTCAGTAAACAGAGAACAATTATTTTCCGGTAAAAACCTTTTTATTATAGCTCTTGCCACCGGCAGATATTCTTATGATATAAACTCCAGAAGCTACTTTATTAGATGCATTGTCGCAGCCATCCCACTGCAGTCTGTTTACTCCGGAATTAAAATATCCTGAAGCGATAGTTTTCAGCAGTCGTCCATCTATCGTATGCGCACTCACAGTAGCGCTTCCCTCTTTTTCCTGTATCCATTCAACATTTACTACAGGATTAAATGGTACTGGATATGTTCTAATCAAGTTTCCATTGATAGTTGCAGGCAGAAGCAGCTTTTCAGACATAACAACACCATTTGTTGTGGCTGAAACGGTATAGGACAACTTAACTCTCATCACTCTGCGTGCACCTGGATCGCTCACATATACCGACTGATTTACCGCCTGAACAAATGTCGGATACTGAAAAGTAATTTCCGGCCCCTGTTGATCTGCATTGCCATATTCTCCAAACCGTATTATCTCATTTCTGTTGGCATCCAGTATTCCAACTGAATGGCTCATCGGATCTGGAAAGACCACTCTTCCGTTCAAGTCAACTGTGATTCTTGGTGAATGACATCGACATACATTATCACCATGATCTATTGGAATGTGGCCGCTTGAGGCTGGTAAAGGACCTACACCGAAATACTGCCATTCAGCACCTGTAATCTTTCGACCTTCATTATAGCCACCATTTATCTGTACTGATGGTACAGTTGTATTTGTTGGTAGCTCTTCAGAATATGCCTCTGTAGTTGGTAATATAGTACCGCCTGTACTTGGAAACTTGAACAAAGAGCCAATTAAATACAGATAATAATTCATTTTAGCATAAGGCCATCCTATTCTATACTGGCCGTTAGCCCAGGGATTAGGTAGAAATGGAGAAGGCTGTTTAAAGTAGTCTGGATACGCTAGATTTTTCGGACGCACATTGACCGCAGTGTAAAGATTACCATCTTTGTCAACCTGAATTGAAGCTGCTTCAACCGGCATAACCAGAAGTGAATCTCGCTTCTTGTGTCCTGATTTATCATATACGGTAAGAATTGCTGGTACTGTACGTTCTGAACGGAGCATATAGAAATCTCCGTTTGGCCCCTGACAAAAGCCTCGCCCCCCCATATTAGGCCCTCGAAAAAAGGTCTGAGAAGTCGTAAACTCCATCGGACCGCTGTCAAATGCTATTGCTACCCCTTGTTTGTTATATCTCATTACCGTTGAATCAAGATAACTGGTCTTGCCCCAAGTGTAGAATGTTCCATCAGTTCCAGGAGTAATATCACGACCTTTTATGGTAGGCATTTTAGTCATGACGCCTGTGGTGAGATTGATTTTTGTCCAGTTTATGGATCCGGCAAAAAGAAACTCCTCATTCTGGTCAACAGCAATGTGCCAGGGCCACTCTGCATCATTAGGGTCGCTGCGATCTGTCATGGTCTTTAATGTTGTAATATTCTTTACAACCATTGAGTCTCCCATGTCGTCCAAAACAAAGTTTACGGAATAGCCACCACCCCAAATCCTTGGAATTGCAGAGTGCCAATCAAGTGCAAAAACAGGTTTATGATCCCAGTAGTTGCCTGTCGAAATTACTTTAACCAGGGAAACGTTAAAATCCGGTAACGGAGTAAACCGTGTTACTCTGATAATGTTTGATCCAGGCAGAGTAAGAACATAAAGCTCCCCTGTCTTCATATTCATTTGAAGCAATTCTGGATTTGTAAATGGTTCTTCGGTAATATAGGTACCGTTGGAATCATAAACGACAATTCTGCTGTTTCCGCTATCTGCGACATAGACATTTCCCGCATTGTCCACCGCAATACCTTTGGTTACATTAAAATGGTCATTTCCGCTACCTGCAACTTTATTTTCTCCTTTGAATATTTTTGCCTGAGCCGTGTCATCCAGCAGCGCTTTGTAAACTACCTGTGTAGGCGTCGTTGTAGACCAGAATCCTTCTCTTATCCCGGTTGCATAAACATATTTACCATCAGCTGTAACAGCAAGCTGTCCGCCGGTTGTTAATTCCTGCGTTAATGTTGGGCCATATATTGTGTCCCGTGCACAACCACCATCCAATCCAAAAACAAGCAATCTGGTTTTAGCAGCCTGTCTACCATACCAGGCACCATCGCCCTTGCTATTTATCATTACAAGCCAGCCTTGCGGTGCTACAATCATTCCCTGTCGGGTTGGATTAAAATATTCAGGAACTGGACATCCATGGAATCCCAGATAAAATACCGGACTCTTTTTACCGCGCACTTCAAGGCGTCCATACCCCTTAAGCCGCTCCTCAGGCAGATTGTTAGGATAAGGAACAAGTGTTCTTATGTAATTGCCATTTCTATCGTACATTGATGTCTGTCCATTACCACGAACAGATCCAAACCAATCTGTGACAATGATATTTCCCGCTGTATCAACTGCCATTGCACGTGGTATATATCTGTGTGTGTAATTGCCATTCCATCCAAAAATGCGATCGAACGAAGCTGATAGGCCAAGACCGACTCTAATGTTGTAAGATCCGTACCAGGGAAATCCCTTGTCATCTTTTTTATCCCAGAAAAGTGTCTGTACTAAACTATTCTTCATATACGGTTTTGGTGCATTATCTCCTAGAACGCCCGTTCCAAGATGACGTACCACCTTTCCAGCAGAATCAAGCACCTCAACTGTGACATCGGTGTTGGTTGAAACAGCAAAAGTAATTGAAACACTATCAACACGATCTACGCAGGTCGGCTGCTGTGTAAACGCTGCACTAAAAACAGTAGAAGCCATAACCAGCAGTACGCAAATGATGAGTCTGCTTATATTCTGTTTCATGGTATTTGCTCCCTGTTTATTTATTCTGTAAAAACAATACTGCTTGTTGCTTCAAACGAACCGCTACGAACCACTATTAAATATACTCCTGAACTTACTTTTTTACCACAATCACTTCTACCATTCCATTGAAACACTCCTGCTCCATCTCGGAGCTTTTCCGAGTATCTTTTAACTATTTCGCCTTTTAAATTGACAATAGTAACATTAATATTTTTCGAAGAGAGTTCCGGTATACTTATCTTAATATTTACAATTGGATTAAATGGATTTGGGAAGGCTGCAATGTTACTCTCTTTATGACTCGCTATTTCATCTTGTTCCTGTTCCGAGGCAACAGGTCCAATATATGTGTCCCCGCTCATTTCAGCATAAAACCTGGCCATATAATTATCAACTACCTCAAGTCTGACGGGTGAAGTTACACGCGAGGAAGCCACCTCAATTTCAGCTACAGTTGTTATAGTATCAGGACCGCCAACACCAAAGTTGTAGCTCTTAGAGAACCACCACTCATATAAAGTTATGCTGCCATCAGGGTCTGAGCTTTCAGCAGTAAATTTTGTTCTACCAGGGACTGGTGTACTTTTTGTGATTTTTGATATCACTGGAAATTCATTTGAAGGCGCCATTTTTATTTTAAGGGAAAGGTCACCATAAAAATAGGCGTGTCCAAGCGGCATATCAGAACTATTCCATGCACTCCCCCAGCTTTCACCTGCTGAAACAAGTGCATTAAGTTTTTTTGCCGATGGGTAGTTACCTGCCGGACTGTACCAGCAATTGAAGTGAACGTAATCAGCTGAACCGATTACAAGAACGTTTCCCCCTCCTCTTGTGTAAAGGTGATTTCCGGTAAAATGGCCAGGGTAGGATGTATGACAGGCGCTTAAAAAGGCAAAGCGTGTTTGAAAAGGTCTACTTAGTAATGTGTCGTTACGTATCCAGGTATAGTAATTATTTGGATTGATTCTGTCGGTATTTCCGTGGCAGTTTATATCCCAAATCTCGCCACCATTACCCGCTTTGTAAGGATCGATGATCTTAAAAACAGTGTCACCGGGAGCAACTACCGTTCTGCCAGAAGTTGACGAATTAGCTATCCTTACAGTATCCTGAAAAGTTGGTAGATAATTTAAAACAGAAGCTGCCGAAGGTCGATACATATCATAAGCATAAACTTTATGCGGGAAACGGGAAATACCTTTACGATAATTATGATTATTATCAAGAGCGCGCTTCATAAGTTCGAACTCTGATCCAACTTTTGACAACACATTTAAATAGCTAGAATTCCAATAATCTCTTGCATAAAAGCGACTCACCCATACGTGTCTTAAACTTCCACCCTGAGGATGATTAGTGGCTCCATAATTCGAGGTCATAGTGTCATTAGCACTAAAAACTGAGTCTCCCAAATGAAAACACATCGAGTCTTTAACCCAATCATATGAATTTATAGACATGTTCCAATACGAATCATCAGAAGGAATAATTCCCTGCCGGCCCATTCTCATTGGCGGTATGTACCCTAAAAAAACAACACCTGTAAGTACACGGTTTGTGACCATATACTCTTCTCTGATTTTGTTCCATACAGTAAGCGCATTCGCATTATTGACCGTATCTGAAATTCCACTGCCCCTGTTTGCAAACGTTATTGTTTTAATGATAACAGTATACCCCTCCGACTCCATGTCAGCTTTCAACCGGTTTATTTCTGTTGCGAGAGGATTCATAAGAGTATCGTGACTTAACAAAAGTATGGTTTGTCCGGAATTTGAATTCGGTCTTACTTTAACTATGCATTTAACAGTATTTGAAACAGAACCATTACCATCAGACACATTGTAAGTAAAAGAATCTGTACCAGAAAACCCAGATGCCGGTTTGTATTTAAGCCAATCGATGGGTATAGCTTTAAAAGCAGGAACGGCTGGTCTCTGCAGTTTCCAGTAAGTTGACTTTCGCGCAACAATGGACACAGTTCCATGTAATGGCTGCGATTTTATTTCTGGAACTATTCGTATTGCATTTATTGAGACTTCTTTGAACAGGGGAATAGCTTCTGTGCTGTCGCCACTTCTTACTGCAACCAATGTAGGCAAAGAGGTCAATGAATATGCTACCGAAGCAATAATTCCCAAAACAGAGAGCGCTAATTTTAACACCTGTTTATAAGCCATTTTTCCTCCATATTGTTTTAGTAATAGTTACACTGCAAATTAAATGCCGTATTTAAGCGCTATTTTAGCTCAAAAAAAGGGTTTCAACAATATACTTTGACATGTCATAGTATATTTTTCATATTTTTTCACACATGTACAACCCAAACCCCTTCAGCAACTCTTTACATAAAATCCTATGGCTTAGATTCAAAACAGATGGCGCTATTCTTGAACTTTTTCCATACCGATTCGGCCATTTTGTAACAATACACAACGCCCTCAAACAGAGTAAAAACGTAAACAGATATTTTGACCTCCCGGAATCAATTGTTAACGAAAAACATCTCCGGCTTTACAACAGGAAAGAAGCTCTTTTCTTTGATGAAGGATATGATGATTTTTACACCTCGCTCTCTGTTATAGGCATGACCTGCTCTAGAATTTCAGATGATGAATTCTTTGGTGTAATTTTTATTTCTGAAGTTCTACCAGTTATGTTTGACGAAAACGACAGGAGCACTCTCATTTATCTCGACACTGAAAACAAGCTGGTTGGTTTTACTGAAGGGCTATGTACTTTTTTCAAGGATTCATGTATAGAATCCAAATCACTCCTCGATAGGCCGGCAAGTGAATTTCTTGAGATACTACCTGACAAATCGCAAAAAGACAAGATTGCAGTACTTAAGAACAAAATAGATACAGGCTGGATTAAAAACTGTGAACATGAGCATATCTCCAGTAATTGGAACAGAAGCAATACACTAGAACTTGGAGAAAGTATAAATGCCTCGCAAGAAGATCTTAAATTAACATTT
>JAEUSG010000542.1 GCA_016788315.1 Fibrobacterota bacterium
ATTATAGAACAGAGCATTTCTTATGAAATCACTTTTCTCTGTTAAACAGACAAGCATATTTACTCCAAAACCCCGTCCAGGTGCATATAATTTATCGTTATCTTCACCGTATTTCAGAGTATCACCGAACCCATAAAGTCCATTATAGTTTTCAGTATAAATATTGCTTCCAGGTAACCCTACATAGCCCATGGTTATATTAGCCACGCTCATTTCAAGGTTGCGTGGAGAGAGATTAGCAATCTTACGATTCATAGCCTCAGATTCAGCACGCATTGCAGAATCTGCCTTCTTCAACTTCCTGTCATCAAGCTTGATTTTGGGAAATGGAAGATCAATTATACTTTTGCCAAGTCCTTTGCCGCCAGTAACCTTATCCTGATTCAGAGAATTCAGCAAACCTACATTGAACTGTACAAGCTCAATGCTCTTTGTAACACGTTCCGGAGCCTTAACTGCATTGCTGATCAGATCAGTTAGAGGTGCTAATGCATCACCCTTTGCCTTGTCAAGTAGCTGTGACAGTACGTCTGGAGCAAGCCCCTTGAGTGCAGACAGCTTATCATCAGCTTCAATCACAGAGCCGAAGCCTCCCATATCAATCTGCATTCCGCCTTCACCAATTCTAACCTGTGAGAGAAGCGCCTTTGCAAAATCTTCTGTGCTCAGACCGCTTAAGTCCGTAACGCTGCTGAAACTCTGTTTAACACCCTCAACACCATCCTGAATTAGGCGTGGTCCGAGAGTCTTTATCTCGTTCGGAATCTCTGGGATAACCTTGACAGACTGAATACCAACTGCAATAGCAGCATCAATTGCACTTTCATTTAATCTATAAGCGTATGAAAGGGCATTATAAACAGCCTGCTGTAACGCAGGGTCTGCACCGGCAGCAGGTTTTCCGGCAAGAACAGTTTTGAGTTTCAGTACGAAATCTTTGCGCTGTACTTTAACTTTCTTTTTTGCCGCTTTGATCAATTTACGCTGTTCAAGAATACTATCTCTGTCTGCAGGATTAAGTGTAGTTTGATATTTATTCTGTTTTTCAGCAAGAACACCTGCCATATCAAGGTATTCTTTTTCCAGGGCTTTCAGTGCTGAATAAGATTCATTAGCAGATGTCATATCGGTACCGGTCAAAGAGGCAACAGCTGCCATAAGATTTGGGTATGTACCCTCTTTTTCAGCCGCATCAACTACAGGTTCACCAAAATTTACATAGACAGTCAATGGGAGCACTGCTCTCATCTCATCGGAATAGGCGCCTCTCTTGCGCAGCTCTCCGATAATACTATCCGCCGCCTGTTTAGGTAGGACACCAAGTGCGTCAGTCCACTTTGAGTTTGGAGAAATAGGAGTTTCAAACAGAATTTTCTGTGTATACTCCTGAGCCTTGTAAATGTCGCCAATTCTGGCAAGTATCACTTCAAGTGATGGTGGTTCTTTCAGAGCCTTACGTGTTACCAGCATTGTGTTAAGACCAACTGCCTGTGCATTCATTGCCGCTAACACAACTAACAGCAAAACAAACGAAATCATTCTGCGCATACTTCCCCTCCCCCATTGTTTGTGATTAAAATACCGTGTAAGATGAATATATTACCGGATTATTGCTGGTTGCAACTATTTGGGTATGCGAAGCAATATTTAATGATTCAAAGCAGTGAGTATTTTGCTCAATCCCCGTCTTTTTCGCCAGTCCCCTGATATTTGCGGACAACTCTCTCAATTCTGAGCGCCTTGCCGGTTGTATCGTCAACCTCTACAAAGCAGCCATTGAATTGTAAGTCATCTTCTGCGGGTTCGAATCTTACGGGAATCTCGTAGAGAAACTTACGAATAACCGGCTCTTTCTTCATTCCAATTACGGAATCGTGTGGGCCTGTCATTCCTAGGTCTGTGATATAGGCAGTACCGCCAGGGAGAATTCTCTCATCAGCAGTTTGTATATGCGTGTGCGTTCCGACAACTGCAGAAACTTTACCATCAAAATAATGGGCTAACGCCATCTTTTCAGATGTAGCCTCTGCATGAAAGTCAACAAGGATTATATCTGTCTGCTGTTTTAACCGCTGTATCTCAGAAAGCCCTGTTTTAAAAGGGCACTCAATGCTATACATAAATGTACGGCCTTGCAAATTAAGTACAGCAGCAGTCCTGCCATCGGCCAAATGATAAACGACAGAGCCTTTGCCAGGGTTTCCGACAGGATAGTTAAGCGGCCTTAAGAGATGCGGATCAGAAACTAAACAATCCTGACCATCTTTATTATCCCAGATATGATTGCCGCTCGTGACAACGTGAACTCCGAACTTTTTGAGCTTACTTAAAAGGTTCTTTGTAACCCCTCGCCCACCGGCAATATTCTCTCCATTGGCTACAACTAAATCAATTGAGTATTCATCAACTAATTTGGGAAGTACTTCAGAGAGTACTCTCTTCCCGCCGCTGGCAAAAATATCTGCTACAAAAAGTATGTTCATTTCAGTATATCTATTCTCTTTCCGGTGGCTTCGACCAGTTTTGTTTCACAAAACGCTCAGCCACCGGAGTATTTCTTCCGCCGGTCCCTGAGCGCTATCAGACGATAGTCTGATAGCTGGTCGAAGGGCCGGCACTCTCCTAAAGGGCTACTTCGCGTAATCTACTACGCGCCTCTCTCTGATAATTGTAACCTTAATCTGACCCGGGTAATCCATCTCCTCCTCAATCTTGCGTGCAACCTGTGTTGCAAGCTCATCAGACTGAGCATCGTTCATCTGTTCAGGGTTTACCATAATGCGGATTTCGCGGCCTGCCTGGAGTGCAAATGCGGAATCAACACCTCGGAAGGATTCTGCAATCTTCTCAAGCTGTTCAAGACGCTTTACATATGTGCTGAATGTTTCCATTCTGGCACCTGGGCGTGTTGCGGATATAGCATCGGCAGCCTGAATAAGGATTGGATATACGGAAATAGGTTCAACGTCTTCGTGGTGACCTGCAATCGCATTGCAGATGATTTCGTTTTCACCGCACTTTTTAGCCACATCACCGCCAAGCTGGGCGTGTGTACCTTCGTTCTCACGGTCGATAGCTTTACCGATGTCATGCAGAATTCCTGCACGCAGAGCAAGCTTTGTGTCAAGACCAAGTTCTGCAGCCATGTGCGAAGCAAGAACGGCAACCTCTTTACTGTGACCAAGTACGTTCTGGCCGTAACTTGTACGGTAGTTGAGGCGTCCGAGGTATTCGATAAGCTGCGGGTGTATGCCTGTAAGACCAAGCTCAAGAATCATCTGTTCGCCAGCTTCTTTAATTCTCTTCTCGACCTCTTTGGCGGTTTTCTGAACGACTTCTTCGATTCTTGTAGGGTGGATTCTGCCGTCTGCAATGAGTTTTTCCATTGCAAGTCTGGCAACCTCTCTCTTTACCGGATCGTAACCGGATAGAATAATATTATCCGGTGTATCATCAACAATGACATCAATTCCAGTAGCCTCTTCAAAGGCGCGGATATTTCTTCCTTCACGGCCGATGATACGCCCCTTGATTTCTTCACTTGGAAGGACAAGTGTGGAAACTGTTGATTCAACAGTATGGTCTGCAGCGCAGCGCTGAATGGCAATAGTAATGATTCTACGCGCTTCCTGATCGGCTGTTTCTCTCGCTTCATCTTTAATCTGCTTAATAAGCTGTGCCGCTTCATGGCGCACGTCTGCTTCCAGATTCTTCTTAAGCATCTCCTTAGCCTGAGTTGTTGTCATACCGGCTATTGCTTCAAGTTTATGATTCTGTTCTGCTATTACTCTTGTAAGGTCGTCATCTTTTGTGCGGAGTGCTTTTTCGCGGGAAAGAAGGAAGCCCTCTTTATTTTTAATTTCCTGCTCTTTGGCGTTGAGCAGATTGACTTTTTTATTAAGAGTGGTCTCTTTTTCTTTTAACAGATTGAGCTTTTTATCCGTTTCTGACTGTTTTTTTGAAATCTGGGACTCAAACTCAGCCTTAGATTTATGCCAATCCTCTTTTGACTTTAACAGGTATTGTTGTGAAGTTATTTCTGCATCTTTTTTTGCTTTTTCGATAATAAGATCGGCAGTATCAACAGCACTTTTGACTCTGCTGCGCTGAACCAGTCGCTGTATGGCATACTGTATACCAACTCCTATTACCAGACCTATTACAACGTAAATGATAATTTCCATTCAACTCTCCTTTATATAATAAAAAAACCGTTTATCTAAACAAAAAGCCCCAGACGTAGAAAAGGTAAAAAACTTTGAACTCTCCTTAATTTAATAAGTGGTGTTGCCCCCGATGATTCATGGATCCCGCAAAAAACGGGCTTGCATTCCACATCAAGAAATCAACTCCGGAGTCCGGGATTGAAGGTCAAAGTTTTTTACTACTGCGCCTGGAGCTGTTTTAATATTCTAAAAATTAACTCTATCTGCCAAATCTTTAGCTCTATTCATGAACTGATCCAATTTCAAAGAAGCCTCTTCGTTTTTCCTGCGTTCCTCAAAAAGCTCACCCGCGATATTCAAGGCTGAAAGAATGGCAGAACGGTATTTCTCGGATACAGAAATTCCCTGCGAAACCTCTTTCAGTTTATTATCAACATATTCAGACACCCGAACAATAGCCTGTTCATCCTGATCGCTCCGGATTACAAACTCTTCTCCAGCTATCGTTACCTTAAGGCGGTTGAGTGGTTCACCCATGTTATTAAAAACAGCTTATTACCGCAGTTTCCTTAGTTAATATAGCACTTACAAATTTAATTATCTACCGCTTTATGCAATATTATCCAGTTTTCTGATAATTTCTTCGACTCTGCCGGTAAAAGCGTTAAATTTCTCATTTGCCTGATTATTCACCATCTCTTTTTCACCTTCCAGCTCGCGGACTCTGTTTTCCAGCTCAGAAACGCGATGCTGCATTCCATTCTTCTCATTGTGAACAGCTGACAACTCACCTTTGAGGCGGTTAATCTCACCAATTGCCCGTTCAATACGTTCGCTTAATACATTAAGAATGTCGTCCATAAGATCCCTTTCGTTTTTACCCCTCTATATACATGCGGCGCCTTATCTAATTTCTGCGCCGAACTTTTTCTTAAGCCTATCAAGGACTTTGCTTACAACTGCCTCAACTTCACTTTCAGTAAGTGTGGCGTCTGCTTTTCTTAACCGAATAGAAAAAGCTGTGGACTTTTTTCCTGCCCCAAGCTTATCACCTTCGTACACATCAAACAGGGTTACCTCTTCAACAAGCGGGCTTTCCTGTTTTATTGCATCTGCCATATCAACCGCCGAAACCGCACTATCGGTAACAAGAGCCAAATCTCTGTCAGAAGAAGGAAACTTTGAAACCGGCGTATATTTTACTACTGCAGGCTTTAGTTTTCTAAGCACCTCTGCATACAACTCAAAATATATTACAGAGTCTTTGATATCGAACTTTTTCAGCAAAGAATTGCTGATGGATGCTACGCGTCCCACAACACTCTTTCCTACCAATACATTAACAGAGTCAAGCACACCCCACTTTTCAGCAGAAAACTTCACCTTCTGTTTTGCCATGCGGTCAACAACAGTTTCAACAAGTCCGGACACTGTGGCAAAATTCCAGTACTCATCTTTTCCGTCCCACCGTTTTGGTGAACTCAAACCGGAAAATGCGGCGGCAATAACCTCTTTTTCGTCCGGCTGAACATTGGCACCTTTTGAGTCGAAAACTTTGCCTATTTCAAAAACCGCTATGTTATCGTTTTTACGTGACTTATTCCACTGAATTACATTCAATATACTCGGAATCATAGAGGTGCGGAGTACAGACATGTCTGGACTCAACGCATTGATAAGCACCGGAGCACTTTCCTTCATGCCAAGTACGGTAAGCTGATCGATATGCACAAGTGAATTGGTGACAATTTCAGTAAGCCCAATGCCCGAAAGAATATCCCGTGCATTTTCACGGAACTGTTCCCGCAAATTAGGTGCAAGAGCAAGAGAGACGGTAGCCTTAGCATTCACCGGCACTCTGTCATAACCGATAAGTCGTGCAACCTCTTCAATAATATCTTCTTCTATTGTGATGTCTGGCCTACGGGCAGGAATAACGGCTTCGAATACTGAGCCGGCATCACACCTTATACCAATTGACTCCAGCGAGCCCTTTATCTCTTTTTCACTTATGTCAACACCAAGAATTTTACAGATTTTGTCAATCCTTACAGTCAGTTTCTTCTCCTGAATATTGCCTGGATTTTCGTCGATCAGTCCGACAGCAACTGTACCGCCTGCAAGCTCCGCCATAAGGGAAGCAGCTCTGTTAAGAGCAATAACAACACCTGTCGGATCGACTCCTCTTTCAAACCTATATGAGGACTCTGAAATCAAACCAAGTCGACGTGATGTTTTACGGATACTTACCGGCTCAAAATAGGCGGATTCCAGTAAAATATCTACAGTTGTATCAGAAACTTCAGAGGAAGCTCCGCCCATAACACCAGCAAGAGCAACCGGCTTATCCTTATCACAAATCAGAAGATCTGATTCAAGAAGTTCACGCTCTGCATTGTCAAGAGTGAACATCTTCTCACCTTTAACAGCACGCCTAACTATAATTTCGCTACCTGCTATTTTTGAGTAGTCAAATGCATGGAGTGGCTGACCAAGTTCAAGCATGACATAATTTGTAATATCAACAACATTATTGATTGGACGTACACCGCACGCTTTGAGCCTATTCACCATCCATTCTGGTGACGGGGCCAGTTTCACTCCGCTTATAAGTCTGGCTGTATACCGCGGGCAGCCTTCTGGATTCTTTATTGTTACCTTAACTTTACTTTTTACATCAACTCCGCTCTCCTGAATCTTTATTGCGGGCATAGTGAATTTTGAACCGCTCTTTGCCGCAATCTCTCTTGCGAGACCGGTAACAGAAAGTCCGTCCGGCCGATTTGGAAGAATGGCAACCGTGAAAACCGGATCGGCAGCAAGCAATTCAGCAGTTATCGGAGTTCCAGGCTTCAGTGTTTCGGATAATTCAATTATACCGTCCGCCTCTTCAGATATTCCAAGTTCTCTCATGGAACAGAGCATACCGTTGCTAATCTCGCCGCGGATTTTGCTCTTCTTGATTTCCATTCCATCAGGAAGTTTGAAACCTGACTTAATCAGCGCAACTGTAAGTCCCAAACGGCAGTTAGGCGCGCCGCACACTACATCAAGAATTTCAGTTCCAACATCAACCTTGTTTACAGAAAGGCGATCGGCGTTTGGATGACGGCCGTTTTCGATAACTTTGCCGACAACAATACCTTCGCGGAAGACATACGATCCCGTTACCTCTTCAACTTCAAGGCCGAGATGAGTAAGCATATCTGCTATTTCATCGGGGCTTTTATTGATATCTGTATATTCTTTAAGCCAGCTTAATGGTGCTTTCATTTTTTTCTCTTTTGTTACTGTTAAACTGTAAAATCAAAACTGCGACACAACGCGTAAATCATTCTCATAAAACAGTCTGATATCATCAATTCCATATTTCAGCAGTGCGATTCTTTCCACGCCCATGCCGAATGCAAATCCTGAAAATTCCTCAGGATCAATTCCTCCGTTGCGTAACACATTAGGATGCACCATACCGCAGCCTAAAATTTCGAGCCAGCCTGTATGTTTACAGATTGGGCATCCCTTGGCATTACACAGAAAGCACTGAACATCCACTTCAGCCGATGGCTCTGTGAAGGGGAAAAAGCTTGGTCTGAATTTCGTTTTTACAGAAGAGCCAAAATAGCCCTTTACGAATGAGTCAAGCGTTCCCTTAAGATCGGCAAACGATACGCCTTTATCAACATACAACCCTTCAATCTGATGAAAGAGACAGTAGCTCCTTGCACTCACCTCTTCATTTCGGTAAACACGTCCCGGCATAATTGCACGGATAGGCGGTTTCTGAGATTTCATAACGCGCACCTGAACCGGTGATGTATGCGTTCGAAGCAGAATTTCCGGACTCAGATAAAAGGTATCCTGCATATCGCGGGCAGGATGATGGGGCGGAGTGTTAAGTGCTTCGAAGTTGTAATAATCTGTTTCAACCTCAGGCCCCTCTTCAATACAAAAGCCCATTCTGATAAAAACACTCTTTAACTCACGCATTGTAAGAGTAAGAGGATGAAGATGCCCTGTAAGGGGTTTTATTCCTGGAAGCGCTGTGTTAAGAGCCACACCACCTGTTGAATTAAGAAGAGCATCTGCTCTCTCATCAATCACACGCTCAAGTTCTGTCTTGATTGTATTTGCGAGTCCGCCTATCGACCGTTTTTCATCGACAGAAAGGGCAGCTATAGACTTGAGGACATCAGAGATTTCACTCTTTTTGCCAAGATATTTAGATTTCAGCTGAAACAGAGAGTGCTCATCACCTGCTGCGGCAATTGCAGCAATAGCGCTGTCCTGAATTTCTTTTAACCTGTTTTGAATTTCCTGGTTCATATTTTTTCCAATCAAAAAGCCGATTCATCCCGAGTTTACCCCGTTATGAACCGGCCTAAATTTTTGACGTTTACTTTATTTGTTTAAGCTGCTGTTTTCGCTGCTAGAGCAAGCTGTTCAAACGCCTTAAGATCACTTACAGCCAAATCGGCAAGGACTTTTCGGTTCAGTAGGATTCCACCTTTTTTAAGTCCGTCCATAAATCGGCTGTATGAAAGTCCGAACATTCTGGCGGCTGCGTTGATACGCATGTTCCAGAGTTCACGGAAGCTTCTTTTCTTTGCCTTACGATCTTTATAGGCAAATTTCATTCCTCTTTCGAGGGTTTCTTTAGCAAATTTGAATTTGTTATTGCGGAATCCGCGATAACCCTTAGCCTGATCAAGTACTCTTTTACGACGAGCTCTTGATGCTACGCTTTTCTTAACTCGAGGCATGTTTCTTTCTCCTTAAATTCCTTAATAACGCACGTACTTTAGGCGCAGCAGAGAAGTCTGTTGATTTTCTTCTCGTCAGATTCGCACACATAGGCAACACCGCGAAGATGGCGTTTGCGCTTTGTGGTTTTGCTAGTGAGAATGTGACGCCTGAAACCCTTTGCCCGCTTGATTTTCCCGGAGCCGGTCTTTTTAAATCTCTTGGCGGCACCTTTTTTTGTCTTCATTTTCGGCATATTTACAACTCCTTAAAAAACAATATAGATGGGAGAATATAAATACTTGAAATGGTCGAAGTCATGAAAAAAATGAAAGAAATTCAACCTTTAACATCAATAGGATTATAAGGCCGGATTTTTTCAGCATGATCAAAATAATATGAATCCTCACCAAGTCCGAATGGAATCTTATCATTAATACCCATTAAACTGAGCTCTTTTCGTACAATTTCGGGCGACTGGCGCCCCTCTTCCAGCATTCCATTAAACTCGGTGCGATCCAGTTTTTTAAGACCAAGCATTACAAGAGCTCTTATGCTCTTTTTTCTGTCATCAGTTAATGCATCCTTATCCATTTGGACATTAATGCGCTCTGCATCGGTAATACTTATTGATACAGTCCCCCCCTTTTCAGGAGAGCCATACTCAAATACAAAACCGGTTTTAAATGGAACGGTGTTAGGCTTCTGTTTTTCTTTTGCAGTATACGTATATGTAGTAGTTGAATCAGCTTCAGTTAAAGTCGCAGTATCGATTCCTGTCTGCGCTTTAGCTTCTGCCCCCTCTTCATCAGCCTTTTTCTTCATACGATCGAAAACAAGGGCGCGATCATACGCAGATTGAATGTGTGAAGCATTAGGTGTAACTCTGAATATTGACATGGCTATTGCCGGACATATGCAATTTGAGTGCCTGAAATTAATTTATTAATTTCCAGTTTATATCATATTTAACTTACTGATATATATACAGATAAACCAACTTAATATTTACCTTAACTTTTACTTTACAGCCAATTTAGCGCAAATATTTCCTATTATATGGTTCTAAATGGTTGGTTTTTGTTTTGAAATAGTTTATCTTTGAATTCTTCTTTGAAATAAATACGGGGCATAGCGCAGTCCGGCTAGCGCATCTGGTTTGGGACCAGAGGGTCGGGGGTTCGAATCCCTCTGCCCCGATTTTTAATATTCTTTACAAGATTGAGTGTACCCATAGCTCAACTGGATAGAGCAGCGGATTTCTAATCCGCAGGTTTCAGGTTCGATTCCTGATGGGTACGTTTTAATTTTCCAGTAAATTTCTAAACACGCTATGCAATAGATGTAACAAGTATCTTTACACCTATACCAACAAGCAGAAGACCACCAAGTACTTCGACTTTACGACCTGCCATTTCGCCGATTTTCTCACCGAAAATTACACCGACAAAAGAGATTATGAATGTTGTCAACCCTATCAATACTACAGGAAGCCAAATAGCTGTCTTTAACATTGCAAAAGTTAGACCAACAGCAAAAGCATCTATACTTGTTGCGAGCGCAAGCATAAGCAAAACATGAATGGTAAGTTTCTCTTTCTTGCACTCACCCTCTCCCGACTTGCGGATTGCCTCAACAATCATTTTACCGCCTACAATCAGAAGAAGCGCAAATGCAATCCAGTGATCTACGGCCTGCACAAAACCTGAAACGGCCGTTCCGCCGAAATAGCCGATTGTCGGCATTAACGCCTGAAAAAAACCAAAAAAAAAGGCTATTTTGAGAGCATTTCTTATTCTGTGTCCCTCCCAGTTTATGCACGCAGTCAACGACACTGCAAAAGCATCCATTGAGAGACCTACCCCTATGAGGATTATTGATATTATACCCAATTGTGTTTTCTCCGGTTAATATTGAACTGCAAAAATAAATTAAATGATTATCTCAGAGAAAACTGTTTGTCCGGCGATCTGACTTCTTTTGTGAATTGATTTTTTTATCGGAAAGAACCTTCTCTTTTGCCCTTTTAGATCGTTTACGTTTCTGCCGTCTTATTTTTTCAATTTCGCGTCGGATCTCGCTCTGAGCACCTTTTCGAACCTCCTCTATTCTATCAACAAGTCGCCTGAGTCCTAAGAAACGGTTCAGATATAAGGAGCGGGAATCCTGACACTTTACTTCAAGCCCTGTGGGCAAATGGCGGATACGTACACATGATGAAGTTTTATTTACATGCTGGCCGCCTTTACCTGATGAGCGCATGAACGACTCTTCAAAGTCACTCTTTTTTAAATTCAGCGACTCCATCCGTTTTTCCAAAGCAGCCAGTTTTTCCGGTGATGGTCCCATTAACTATTATCTACTCCCTGAGCATTGCGCCACGCAAAACATCCTCTTTTGATGCATTAGCGGTACCGGCAACAGTACTGCCCTTAATATGCACTGTATAGAAATATACTCCTCTGGCCATTTTGTTGCCACGCTCATCTCTGCCATCCCATAAACTATTTGCATTCGGATCATATGCTCCCGTAACACCAATACTCTTTAGAACACGTATAAGAGAACCATTCTGAGTATAGATATTCACAGTAACATCTGCTGGCAGAATCGTGCTCCATACAATGCGAGTCTCTTTGGTAAAAGGATTCGGATAGGGATAAACCTGCTCTCTGTTAAGCCCAAGCGCAGAGTCAGACTGAAAATTAAGCGTAAGCAAACCAGAAGTGCTGTTGTCAAAGTTATCCATTGCAAAAACACGGAACTGCAACTTTTCACCTGCAGGATTTTTTGATGTTGAACCGAATAACTCATCCAGTCTGACTGAAAAATAACCGGACGATGGGCGACCACTAACATCTTTGACAGATTCTATATACCTCCTGCCGGACAGTCCAGGCACTTCGAAATAGAGAGCTTCGTTTGGACCGACAGAATTCAACCTTAAACCGTCGATATCCTCTATTTCAATAGTCAAAGTGGTTTTCCTGTTTACAGTAGCAGAACCGCTGACAGGCATTGAGTTTGGTATTTCTGTTCCGCTGATCGGTACATTATTCGAAAGATAGAAACGTATCGCAGGGCCTTTCCCGTCTCCTCGAATAGTCCCTGTTCCTGTGTACTCGCCGATTTTTATTGTGTCAATAGTTTTTGCTGATATAATACCATTTGAAGCAGCAAAACAGGACGCAGACACTCCAGACATCCCTACCGGAGCATCTTTGGGTATCAGCAAAGATACAGAAAAAGCACCATTTACTAAAGAAGATGCGCCTGTAACAACGGATCTGCCTGGTCGAACTATATTCATTCCTGCCTGACCGCCGCTGAAGGTGCCATAAGAAACCATCTCCTTCATATCTGCCTCTTTTAATCTGATATAAACATCACCGGTCTGCATTCCGCTTACAGAACCGGTTGCCGTGTATCTGTTCAAGACATTCAAACTATCAGGTAAGGAGGCAGGATCAATTGAAACACTGCCTGCTTCCGGGTAAAGTTTAAGAGCAGGATCACCTAGGAGGTTATAATGAGAGCTGTTTGAGCCCCCTTTTTGTATTTTTGCCTCCATCAAGGCCTCTCCGACACTCAATGACTTTTTTGTGCGGAAAAGTGCTTTTGTGAACTCATACAGAAGACCATCATTATAACCGAAACCGGCATATGATTTACGCGATGCACCTACACTGACAACAGTACCTTTATCCCTCTCTGTAAGAAGCTTTACGCACAATCCTTCAATAGATGGATCGTCAAATTTTCCAACATTACAGGAAGCTGCCCAGAACAAACCATTCCGGCCCGCATTAGAAAGTTTCTTCATTGAACTTGCAACTGTAAAGAGCTTTTCACTCGAAATAAGATCAGATGCTCCATGGCCGACATAATACCAAATCAACGCACCGCGGTTGATATTCTCCACCAGATCATATTCCGCTAGAGGCTTCTCTTTTGTAATCGGGTCTGCGGGATACTTCTGTAGGTATACCTTTACTCTTTCAGACGTGCGTGGAAAGATAGAATCGCAAGCCTCAGTT
>JAEUSG010000572.1 GCA_016788315.1 Fibrobacterota bacterium
ACAGCTTTGAGCGACCAACTATTTTTTTCATTTCCATATTTTCCACTCTTTCTTTATGAAACCTGCCAGTCAATCTTCGTTCCGCGAGTAGTAATCTCACCACTTCTCTTTTTACGGAGTATATGGTCTATTATCTCCATCACAGCATCTTCTGTCGGTATTCCTCCGCCAGGTCTGCCATGAAAGCTGATTGCCGCTTTATCAAGAACTGCCAGTTTTACATCTTCAATCATCTGTCCAAGACTCATTTCCACAACAAGGAACTCTTTTGTCTTGTTCGCCGCTTCAGCTATGGCTTTATAAGGGAATGGCCAAACCGTAATTGGGCGTATTAGACCGACTTTAAGCCCTTCAGCCCTTGCCTGTGTCATAACCGACTTGCAGATTCTGGACGTTGTGCCGTATGCTACAAGAATGAGGTCAGCATCTTCCGTCCCGATAGTTTCAACCATAAGCTCATTCTTCTTCATCTCTTCATATTTGGCCTTAAACTTCCAGTTCCACTCTTCAACTACACCATCTTCAAGAGAGAGCGAATTAACAAGATTGGCTTTACGACCATTGCGCGCACCGCCTACAGCCCATGATTTATCAAACTGCTGCGGTTTCAAATCTTTAAAAGTCAAAGGCTCCATCATCTGGCCTAAGATAGCATCTCCAAGGATAAGAACCGGGTTTCTGTATTTATCTGCAACATCAAATGCTTTAAATGTCAAATCGGCAGCTTCCTGAACTGTTGCAGGTGCATATACTACCAAATGATAATCGCCATGTCCGCCGCCCTTTGTTGACTGAAAATAGTCAGCCTGTGAAGGGGCGATATTTCCTAAGCCGGGACCTCCGCGAACAATATTCACAAGTACAGCCGGCAGTTCTGCGCCAACCATATAGGAGACACCTTCCTGCTTAAGCGACATGCCGGGACTACTTGAGCTTGTCATTGTTCTAACGCCGGCAGATGCTGCACCGTAAACCATATTTACGGCAGCAACTTCACTCTCCGCCTGGATGAATGTTTTGCCATGTTCCGGCATATGTTTTGCCATGTATGCAGTAAGTTCATTCTGCGGTGTAATTGGGTATCCGAAATAGCATTGAAGACCGGCCCTTATGGCAGATTCAGCAATGGCATCATTACCTTTCATGAGTACACGTTCTGACATATATTGCCTCACTTACTTTCTCTGTAAACTGTGATAACGGAGTCTGGACACATCATACCGCAGAAACCACAACCTATGCAGTTGTCCGGATTTACATCCACCAGATATCGGTAGCCCTGAACATTTACTTTGCCGTTTTCGGATAACGCAATAACGTTGTATTTACATCCCGTGATGCAAACAGAGCAGCCTTTGCATTTATCCCTGTCGATTTGAATCTTGCCCTTAGCCATAGTAGGTGCCTCCAAATTTTCGAAGAGTGAGTATTAAATTAGCTTATCCGGATCTCTATTT
>JAEUSG010000591.1 GCA_016788315.1 Fibrobacterota bacterium
ATTGAAGGTAGTACCTATGTTATAATCTTCAACATGACGGAACGTGTTTGTAGTGTCCCATTTGTAAATTGTATCAAATGCGATTCTGTTCTGATATTTTATCGTATCGACTCTAAGTGTGTCTCCCTGTTTTCTGCTTCTAAAGTACCAGCTGCTTCCAAAACCTATTGATGGAATTACGTTTACAGGCCCCAATTTAGGAAAGCGGGGAAGGCCGAAAGAGATTGAGTGGTTTGCATCAATCCCGCCGCTTTTTGTTAATACTGCGTTTGACGTGTCGTAGTTAGGATCCTGAAAATTATAGGTTCTTTTTCTGGAATAGTCTGCTCTGTTGGTCATGTTGCCGGAATAGCTCCATGTAAGTTTTCTATACCATGGCAGAGAATCTGATGATACAGCTGAATCTGGATCTATACCGAGGAAAGGAAATGCTCTTGTAGAACTGCTGAGGCTAATACTCGGTAGAACTTTGGAGTTTTCACCTGTTTCAAGGTTTTGAGTATATCTTGCACTGGCATTTATGCTTACTCCATACTCTTTGAACGATTTATTCAGGTTAAGGTCTGAATTTAATTGCCGTTTTAAGTAGTCCGTTCTTCTGTCTGTACTTCGCTTGTAAAAATTTCTGTCGCCTGCAAGATCTCCGGAACCGCGTAATGTAAAAGAGCCATCCGGTTCAATATTCTGGTTATGGTTATATCGCAAACCCCAGGAATTACCGGTCCCTTCTGAATTTTGCATAAGGTCGTAATTTGCATTTAGTGATCCGTTCATGATATATCGAAGTGCATAATTCAGTGTTGAATTCATGCGCACATTTTGGAAGAAAAAGCCTTCGCCGTTTGTGAAACTGGCGCTTGCTTCAAGATCTGCATAATCACTGAGTGCCCAGTAGTATCCGATATTATCAATATATCCGCCCTGTGAACCCTGGTCTGTAATCTGTCCCCAATGCGGAGTAAGAAAACCTGAGCGCCGTCCTTTATTTATTGGAACTATAAAGTAGGGGAATATAGCAACAGGAACATCGGCAATATTCATAACAAATGGTTTTACAACAGCCTTGTCGCCAGGCAGAATCTTCATTTTTTCACCCCAGAAATAGAAATGGGGGTTGGTATCCTGATTACAAGTAGAATAATCGCCGCTTTTAACGAGGTAACTTGCATCTGCCATCTTTGCAATCAGGTTGCCGTTGTAAAGCTTTCCTTCGGTTCGGGCTGACCCGTAGTCAACCTTGCCACGTCTTTCTTTCATGTAATACTTCATACTTACGCCGCTTACTGTATTGCCGTCGCTATAAAGTATCGGATGGCCGGCTGCATCCAGAGTTTTAGAATTGGCGTAATATTTTATTGTGTCAGCAGTAAGTCTCACTCCTTCAGATTCAAGTTCTGCATTGCCGTATAGATAAAGCACACTATCTGCCGCGGAATACTCTACAATATCGCCTGAATAGGAGACAGTATCACGCTGTTCCGTTACCTGCTTGGTAGAATCTACGGTGAGTGAATCAGTTTCCGCGTAAAGGAACGAGGTGATAAGCAGGGTTAAGAGTAAGATCAATTGTTGTTTCATCGTCCTAAAATATCGTTATAAAACGACTCATATTTCCCGATAATTTTATCAGCGGCAAAACGCTTAATAGTCGATTCTGCACCATTTGCAGAGAAAGAGCTCCAAAGAGCAGTATCGCTCAGCAGTTTTAAAGCATCAGCCCCCATCTTTACGGTATCGCCAGGGGTTGAAAGAAAGCCGTTTTGTCCATCGTCAACAACTTCAGAGATTCCGCTGCCGCTGGTGCCGATGACAGGTACACCGCATGCCAGAGCTTCAAGTGAGGTAAGACCGAAACTTTCATGGTCACTTACCTGAAGAAGCAGATCAGCATTGGAAAGTACAGGTGCAATATCATAAAGGGGACCTAGAAATTCAACTTTATCAGTAAGAGAGTGTTTTCGAATGATCTCTCTTGCTACACATGTTTCAGGCCCTTCTCCGACAAGGTAAAGACGGGCAGGTATATTAGAAGAAATGATTCTGAATATTTCTATTACATCCGGTATACGCTTAACTTTTCGAAAATTTGAAATATGTATGATCTTTTTTTCACCCTTAACACCGGGTCGCAGGTTGGCTTCCTTTTTATCTCTATTGAAATCGGCGGGATCAAAGAAATTTGTTATAACTTTTATCTCTCTCTCCGGGTCAAATACTTCGATAGTTTTACGTAAGAGATATTCAGAAACGACTGTAACGCCATCGCTGTTATCAATTGAGAATTTTGTCATGCCTTTGAGGGAAGCAAGTGAACCGATAAGCGTTACATCTGTACCATGAAGAGTGGTGACAATTTTGGGCCTTTTTTTACCCATCATCTGCCCGCAAAGGAGTGCTGCAACTGCATGCGGAATAGCGTAGTGCACATGCATGATATCCAGTTTTGCATCGGCTGCCACTTCTGCCATCTTGGAGGCAAGGAGAAGTACATATGGTGAATTGTCTATAAACAGAGGATAGTTAACCTGTTCTACCTCGTGAAAGCGGATTCGCTCATTGTAAGTATACTTAAGCTTGTATGGCAAAGCAGAAGAGACAAAATGGATATTGTGGCCTCTCTTTGCCAGATGGTGGCCGAGGTTTGTGGCAACCGTTCCGCTTCCGCCAAATGTAGGGTAACAGGTGATTCCAATATTCATCAGTTTATTCTTTGAAAATCCAGTTAGGATCGGTAAGTGCTGCCGGATCTTCTATTTCAGGAAGTTGATTCATGAAAAAAGGCTCGCCGAATGTTTTTAAAATCCGCTGACCAAAATAGCGCAGTTTAACTTCAAGCGCATCGCTGAAGCCAGGGGACGAGAGCCGTGTTTCCGGCAGTTTCTGCTCTTTTGCTTCCGTATTAAAAAATTGAGACGCGTAACATGCTATTGCTGCACGTCTTTTGTCAATCTGTGCAGAAATGTCCACAACAAATGAAGGATTGTCGGATTGTCCAAGATAATAGTTGATAACTCTTGCTGGGCGGAAGCGGGGGAGCGGGCTTTCATATTTTCCAAAGCCGGCCTTATACCAGGCGGATGCAAAAATTTCTGAAGCGGCAACGTGGTCAGGATGGGTAGCAGCAGGATAAGGAGTGAAGATTATTCTAGGACGAATAATACGCAGTATGTCAACTGCTGCGCGTTCAAACTCATCACATACCTTCAGCTTTGTGTCCGGCAAATGCATACAATGGCGGAAAGAAACTCCAAGGATCTTTGCCGCTTCAGCAGATTCCTTAAGCCTTATTTCCCCGCTGCCGCGTGTTCCCATTTCGCCTGCTGTCATATCAACAATGGCAACATTATGTCCTTTTTCAACAGCTTTGATAATAGTACCGCCGCAGCCAAGCTCCACATCGTCGGGATGTGCGCCAATAAATAGTATTTCAGCCTGCTTAAGTTCTGTTTTCATGGCTCTCCAACGTCTATAATATGGTGATCACTATTGAATGGAAGGCAGAATTCTGAAATATTCTCCAGAAATCCAGGATCTTTTTCTGTAAATGGAAGAAAGGCAAATGTGCGCTCCTGATATGCATCGGGAAAGATGAAATGAAGTGCATTTAATAGTTCTGAATTGTTATTCAATGCTGATTTCCTGACGCTCGAACTGAGTTTCTTCTTCAGGTATACTGATACAGAAGCTGCTTTTCTTCTGGATGCCTCAAAGGCGGTGGTAAGCCCTGGTGCAAGCTCAAGGTATGGTTCACGTAAGTTTTCAAATGCCTCATTTATTCTGTTTTCAAAATTTTCAAAATCTGTATCGATTGTTGCTTCGTTATCAGATTGTGGAATTTGCAATCTGGTTTTAGGTGCAAGAATAGATTCGTACGGGATTGAGGCTTTTTCAATGGTTTCTAACTGGTCACTGTATGCAATAGTTATAGAGCTTCTGGGAATAATAACCGGCATCTCTCTGTCTAGTACCTGGTATGCCTTTTTCGTTTGCGCGTGATAGGCAATTTCGCTTGGCCCTGATATTTCCGCAGCTATCGGAAGAGTGTATTCAAGTGATAATAGTCTTGTCAATGCTGATGTGAGTATGATTTCATTACTTTCCGGAAGGTCTGTACGTTTCAACCGCTCTCTGCGATTATCTGACAGTTTGTAACAGTGAGCATCATCGGACTTAAGCTTAACCTGTGGTTTAAATCCGAGTTCAGTAAGTGCAGAGGTAGCAGTACCGAAAGAATCGGCAACTTCTGAAATTCTGCTCTTAAATGCTTTAAAAAAAGGTTTACGTAGTTCAATCGTTGTTTTATGAAAAGGGTGTATGAAAGCTACTCCAAATGGGGAGAAAAGTTTTACCAGCAGCTTTGCATGGTAGTCTCCCCAGTCTTTTGCCTTCAGCTGAGGGATTACCCTTAGCATATCTTCTGGAGTTGACAGGAATGAGGCAGGCCCCCTTTTACCGGTAATGTCAATCTTTAACATCTGTCCATCTGGATACTCAATAGATGAGACTTCATCAAGATCATCATCATCGGCAGCAAGCCAGAACAGTGGTAATGCTTTTTTCCCGCTGCTCTTTTCTATCAATGCAGCAGTATTAACAGCTGTTAAAATTTTATAAGCCACATAAAGCGGCCCACCGCACAGACAGCTTTGGTGGCCTGCAGAAACAATGACAGTGTTCTTTTTATTTATTTCTCTGATCTTTTCGATGGTCTTACCGGAAGCGCCCCATTCGGTATTCTGCTTTATAAGCGAATCTGTAATTGTGGCTCTGTCGAATTCAAAAGAACCGATTCTTTCTACTCTTGTCATGATCGATTTGAGAGTCGGGCGATATTCGAAAAGAGATGATGACAATCCCCCCTCTATATAATCAGCTGCCAATCCGCCAAATATGGAACGGTGTTCAAATATCGGCTTCATAATACACGCTGATTATTCAGTTTTGTCAATCTCTTTCTGAATGAAATTCTGCCGGAATACCCAGTTGTTCGGATCAATAAAGTCATATGAACTTCCGCGAGGTGATTTAATTGCATAACCGAAATGCAGGTGAGGGCCCGATGTTACTCCGGTCATGCCAACAGAGCCTATCGGCTGGCCCTTAATGACTCTTTCCCCGTGCTGAACAAAGCGTTTATCCATATGGCAGAACATAAGCATGTAATCATCTTTATAAATCATAACAGTTGTCCCGCCTCTTGGGCTCCAGTCAAGTTTGGCTACGCCGTCAGACGGACTGATAATTGTAGTTCCCATTGGGCAGGCAATGTCTACCCCTTCATGAGGTGTCCCGCCGCCTGTGCCACGGTTTGCCCATAATCCTGTTATGTATGGGAGGTCATCTTTAATAAGAGATTTATAATAAGCGAAAAGCTTACTGTCCAAAGGATAATTTTTATTGCGTATGAACGATGGAGGATAAAAAACAATTTCTGTTCCAGCCGGAATAGCATAGGTATTATGAATATAAGGCTGATTACGTTCTTTTGCTGTAAAGTTATGGTTCTGAATAATTTCACGCAAATACTTTTCAAGCCAGCTGTTGTTTGTTATGAGCGCTCGGTATTCAGAAATTGCATGTTTTGCTACTCTAAAAAGTGTTTCATCGTTTGCAAATTTATGAACTATTGGTTCGATCTCTGTCTTTTCGAGCTGCGCAGGTGTTCGTACCGGGGGGATATTACCTTCAATGGTGTTCATCGAAAAGAGGGCTGCAAAAATGAATACCGCTGCCTTTGCCAAACTTCGCATATACGCATGGATCTCATACCGGACATTCATTTTATGTGGTTTTACATTGTGGATACGGTTAAGAAGGAATTGAACCGCATCTGTAAGCTGCTCAAATGCCTTTTTAAGTGAGCCTGTATTTCTAAGCTGAACAACAGAAAGTCCGCTGTCCTGAGCAGAACGGATTATTGATGCTTCCGGTATTTCGAGGTTTAAAACAAT
>JAEUSG010000630.1 GCA_016788315.1 Fibrobacterota bacterium
AATCTTTCCCGGATTCATAATGTTGTTTGGGTCCCATGCCTGCTTAATACCACGCATCAGACTCACTTCGACGGGGGAGGCGAGATCAGTGTAATACTTCTTACGCTTGATTCCAATGCCATGTTCACCGCTGATTTTTCCACCCAAACGCATGGTTACCGCATAAAGCTCCTTGAGAGCAGCTTTTTCTGCAATAACCCAATCTTCGTTACTCATTGCAGGATCTTTAACAAGTGTAGCATGCAGGTTGCCGTCGCCAGCGTGACCGTAACAGGGAATTTTCATTTTATATGTATTGCCGATCCGTTCAAGTTCTGGAATGATATCAGGAATTGAAGCAGTTGGAACAACAATATCTTCAAGGCTTTGTACAGGGCTGTATACTATGAAGGCTTCAGCAATATTTCGTCGCACACTCCAAACACGTTCAATCATGTTGCGGTCTTCTGCAACAAAGACCTCTGTTGCTCCCAGCTTTTCGCAAAGTTCACCGATTGCTATTGCATCATTCTCAACCTGTTCAGGATTTGATCCATCTACTTCTATTAAAAGCATTGCCCCTGCTTTTTCGTAAGGTAGACTTTCGTTAAGATATTTGCAGCTTGTCTGAACAGAAAGGCGATCCATAAATTCGATTGCTGTCGGCAGGATGCCGTTACTCAAAATAGCTGGTACAACTTTTATGGCCGTTCTTGCATCGTTGAAAAGAACAAGCAGGTCAGCTTTTGCTTTTGGTAAACCGATTAGTTTTATGATGGCTTTAGTTACAATACCGAGAGTACCTTCAGAGCCGACGATGAGCTGTTTAAGATCGTATCCCGATACATCTTTGGAAAGTTTACCGCCCAGGTTTACTACTTCGCCAAGAGCAGTAACAAATTCCATTCCAAGAATATAGCGACCTGTTACGCCATATTTAACAGCTTTACCGCCGCCTGCATTTTCTGCAATGTTTCCGCCAACACAGCATGTTTCAAGGCTCATCGGGTAACCGGCATAGAAAAGCCCTTTTTCGGCAACTGCCGCATTGATTTCGTTAGTAATCATTCCTGCTTCGACAGTTATTGTCATGTTGTCATAATCAATCTCGACAATTTTATTCATCTTCTCTAATGAAAGAGAGATGCCGCCGAAAATGGGGATTGCTCCGCCGGAAAGACCGCTGCCTGCGCCTCTGGGAGTTATGGGAATCTTCTCCCTGTTGGCCAGTTTTACAAGTTCAGCAACCTGCGCCGTAGTGGATGGGGTAACAACAACCTCAGGCATGTGGCTGTATTTGTGTGAAGTTTCATCGTGAGAGTAAGCCTCTCTCTTTTCTTCATCTGTTAATACGTTGGAATTTCCAATAAGTGTTTGAAGCTCTTTGATGATTTTATCGGTTACTTTACCATATGTTGTATTGCTCATTATTTACTCTCCGTATTCATTGACTTAAGTCTTTTTGTCAGAACTGGAACCACTTCAAACAGATCTCCGACTATGCTGAAGTCTGCAAGCTGGTGAAGCTGTGCGTTCGGATCGCTGTTAATAGAAACAATTGTTTCAGATGTCTTAATACCGGCTAAATGCTGAACAGAACCGGAAATGCCGACGCCTATGTATAGTTTCGGCGAGATCGTTTTGCCGGACAATCCAATCTGTTGGGAATAGCTTATCCATCCTCTGTCGACAGCGTCTCTCGTAGCTCCGACTGAACCGTCTAGTTTGTCCGCAAGTTCACGAAGCATGGAGAAATTGTCGCCCTTCTTAAGTCCCTTTCCGCCTGCAATTACTACATCTGCCTCTTCGATATGGTCAAAACCTTCTGTTTCCACATGATAACCGGTTATGGTTACTCTTCCGTCGATGTCAGCAGGATTTAATTTAAGGTTGACAATAGTCCCTTTACGAGATTTGTCTTTTTCCAGAGGGCGCATTGACTTAGGTCTGACCGTAGCCATGTTAGGTCTGTGGTCCGGGGTTTTGATTGTTGCAATGATGTTTCCGCCAATGGCAGGGCGTGTTTGAAGCAGGTTTCCTGTGCCTGGCTCAATATCGAGATCTGTACAGTCAGCAGTAAGGCCTGTGTTTACTTTTATTGCAAGATAAGGCATAAGAGTTCTGCCGCTTGTTGTTGCTGCTGCAAGAATGGTGTGCGGTTTATGCTCTTTGACTAGGCGTTCTAAAATTTTTACATACGTTTCGCACACGAATCCTTTAAGAGCAGGATCTTTAACGACGATAACCTCATCTGCGCCTCTCTCAATGAGTTCATTGAGTTGAGAATCGTCCACACCGCTGCCTATTACTATTGAGAAAAGTTTTGACTTGAGAGTATCGGCCAGGAGGCGTCCTCTGTGAAGAAGTTCAAAAGATACTCCTTTCAGTTTACCCTCGTGCTGTTCGGCGAGTGTCCAGATGTTATTCATGCGCTCTCCTTTTGTATCAGATCTTTTCCTGCAAGAAATGTTATGAGGCTGTCAACAGCATTGTCTGCGGTGAACTTATCATCCACAGTGACCCTCTTACCCGCACGTGCAACTGTCGCTTTGCCGATTTTAACAACTTTGGTAGGAGAGTTGGCGAGTCCCCAGAGAGGTTTATGCGCGGAAAGTGAGTCGGCTGTCAGAACAGGAATATCTGTACTACGCGCCCTTATTTTGCCCTTCAGCGTCGGGAGACGAACTGCGCCGATCTCTTTTACTACGGTAATAAGAGCGGGCAGTGCAACAGAGACCTTCTGGTAACCATCTTCGATTAGTCGTGAACAGTCAAGCCTGCTGAAAACACAGCTTTCGATGGATGATACAAAGGTAACAGCCGGGATATCGAGCCAAGCAGCAATGCCGGGACCGACCTGACCTGTGTCGCCGTCTGTTGCCCGTTCACCAGCAATTATCAGATCGTATGGTCCGGAATCAAGTATAGCCCTGCTGAGAACATAGGAGGTTGCCCAGGTGTCTGAGCCGGCAAATTTACGATCGGATAGGAGAATGGCTTTGTCGCACCCCATTGACAGCGCCTCTTTAAGCACCTTGCGCGCCTGCTCCGGCCCCATTGTAATAACAGTAACTGCGGCGCCTGAACTTTCCTTTAGTTTGAGTGCAGTTTCTATTGCGTAAAGGTCTAGGGGGTTGATTACATTTTCTGTACCGGTGCGGATCATTGTTCCTGTATCCGGATCCATTTTTACATTGCTGGTTTCCGGAACCTGTTTGATGAGTACTGCTATCTGCACTTTACCTCCTGTTATTTTGTAAAGATTAGTTTGCTTGTGTGCGCCATTTTCCCGCCGATTGTAAGTCTGCCAAGATAACAGCCTCCGGCAACTGTTGAACCATGAACATCTCTGCCGTTCCATAAGATGCCGACCTGTCTTGCAAATCCGGCAGAGGGGATGTCGAATCTGCGTATCAGCTGTCCTTTGAGATTGTAGATTGAATAGTCAGCTGTCAGTTGCGGCGGCTGATAATAGGTAACAGTAACAGATGGATTGAAGGGATTGGGGTAAACTGCCGGAATGAGTAAACCTTCAGATGACACCATTCCGTTTGTAACAGAAACATTAGGCGGTGCAACTACAGGATTTCCATCTTGTGCAGCAAGATCCATCGGTGCACCATCATCGCTTATAAGTACAAGGTAGCATATTTTGTTTCTCATTGTTAATGTTACGCCGTTGCCGCCGCTTACCGTTATGGCTTTATCGCTCCACCCATGCTGAAAATATGCAGAGTTGTTTGCCTCTCTTACCGGCGTGATATTTTTGTGGATTGTATCTCCATTGTAAACAACGCTTGGCGGAGTACTGAATGTAGAGCCTGAAGCAATTCTAATTATGTATTTGCCGTCCGGTACATCGATTTTAAAAACCATTGAATCACGGTTCCAGGCTGGATAATTGTATGTCTTAAGAAGATGATTTCCTTCGTATAAGTTTCCGGAGCGCGGAGCTATTCCTAGAAAGCCGAATCCGTTTGAGCTGCTGTAAACCTGAGTGCTGTCAATCTGCCAGCCTTCAAGTTTTGTGATTGCTTCACCTGTAGGCTGAAAATTGATTCTTTTTATAATAGACGGAGTGCTGTATATGTCAACAGTAAGTGTTTCCTTCAAGCTTCCGACAGCGGCGATAAGTTTTAAGCCAAGTCCAGCTGCAACTGCAGTCGCTGTTCCGCTGTTTAAGGATAGTTTAGACAGATCGAAAGTCCAGGTGGCTATTGAGTCAATCTGCTTCTCAAAAGAGCCGCTGCCGCTGCTGAACACTCCTATTAGTCCCGGAGAAAATTTATCTCCGACTATAGAGGAGATGGAGTTTTTTCTGAGTTTTAATTCTGTGATAGTGGCTGAGGTTGCAACTACAGTTAATGTCAGGGTATCAGATTTACCGCCTCTGAACGCACTTATTTTCGCTAGGCCTCTGTTCTTTGCAAAAAGCTTTCCTTCTGCAGTTACTACGGCAGTGAATGTATCTAGAGAGGTGAACTTAACCATGTTGTTTGTGTCGGAAAATCCGCTCGAATAGGTCAATTTTGCGTTTAGCTGAGTTGCACTGTACTGCTCGACAGAAGATGATTGGCTTGACAAATCAATTGTAGATACAGTACCTGTGTCTCCTGCGGTTGGTTCAGCAATGTTGATTCCGTCGAATGAAAATGCGCTGTGTCCTGCTTCGTTTCGCAATACCGGTTCTATGTAATATGTTGCTGTACCGTGGTATCGTCCATGCGGAAGATAGCGCAGTTTGGTTGCTGACGAACTGCTGTTAAGAGTAAGAGTAATTGTTCTTTCAGCAAGATTATGGGAGCCTGCTGTGACATTTCCGTAAACAGTATCAAGATAGAGATAGTCTTTAAGTAAATGGCCTGCACCGTCGGAATCCTTCCAAAGGACAGGCTGATCAAAAACCATTTTTACCTCTGTGTGCCCTGCATTGGAGTAAAAGGCTCTGCGAATATTGGGTGATGACAGCTCAGGCTGAAAAGTTTTTGCATAGAAATCACGGTTAATTAATCCGTAAATACGTTCGCCTAGAATGCGATAACCTTGTGTAGAATAGTGACCGTCGTAATATGGCGTACCGACAGTTGCAAGAACTTCAAGGTTGGAATATGTGTCCTGTAGTTTTCTGTGGATATTTCTAATCTCTGCAGCAAAATTCAGTTCTGGAGATGATTTTTCCCACATGTTAATTTGACATACATACACTTTCTGGATTCCAGGAAAATCTGTCATCCATCCAGTATAAAGAATGTTGAAATTCGAAGCATATGTATTCATATTGGCCAGGTATTGACAGTCGAGTTCTCCCTGATACCAGAGAATCATCTTTGCCTGTTTCTGAACGCCACCGTCACGTGCTCTGGCTACAAGGCCGTTGTATAAACCGCTGCTTGGTGGAAGGTGTCCGGCAATGCCTGTTGTACTAGCGCCATTATTAATAATTGCGACAGGGAGATTGTGATTTTGATTGATTCTTAATCCCACCCTCTGCGCCCAATCGCCCTCCTTGCCGTAAGTCCAGCCGGCAGGAGAGATTTCATACGTGCGGACATATTCATGTGTCTCTCCATCGCGCATATTTGAAATGGAGTTTGATTGACCGTTTATAAGAATTACATCACCGCAAACAATGCTGTCCACAGAACGGCATAGTGAATCGTCCAGCCAGACACGAATTCCATATTCTGCAAGCTCTGCTTTAATTACCGGGGATAGTCTGAAGTTGGCAGATGAATTATCATAGGAAAGGGTGCTGTGAAGAGTATCTATAACCAAACCGTTTCGTGTAAGGGCAATTGCCACTTTTGTCTTTCCTGCTGCAACGACTCTTCCCTTTACAACAATGTCTGAAGTGTTGTCGCTCTTACGTGGATAGAAGTGCAGATTGCCGGGGATAGAATCAAAGATGATGGATTGTGAAAAGAGTGAAAATGCAGCAAAAAGAACAATTGCGCACATATGTTTCATCGTGCCTCCAAAAAGGTTTATTGTTGTTATAGTATTATATAATGAGCAGAGAGGAGAAGCAATGTACAATAATAGCTTAAAAATGTAAAATAGTGACAAATCAGCCGATTATCGCAAAATAATTGCGCGTAAATTCTGTACCGAAGCTCCCGAAGAGATTTTTATAGTATAAATTCCAGAGGATAGGCAGGAGGCATTCCATGTAATGCTGTGGGTTGCAGCAGGTTTTTGTGCATTATCAAGCAGTGTCGCTATCTTTCTGCCGGTTACATCAAAAACAGTTATGCTAACAAGAGCCGGTTCATTGTTCATAAATGTAATAGTAGTTGTAGGATTGAATGGGTTTGGTGAACAATAGGCAATTCCACCGGTTTTCTTGATAGGTGCTTTTTCAGTTTGGATTGGATATCCGGTTCCCTCAAGAATGTCTCTCTCTGTATCAGATGAGCTAACGTTTGAAGCTATGCGAACAAAACTGGAACATTGGTCAATATAAACTTGCAAACCAGCCGGCTCCTGCGACAGATAATTCAGGAGGCCTCGGTCGGCATGCTGCTTAATGGTGTAGCCAGTTTTTTGAACCGCTTCGCCAAAGCTTAATGTAAAGGAAGGCGCAGTTGGTGCTCCAAGGTGAAAGAAATAAAGTTTCTTCGGCTGCCATGCGGAGAGTCCGGCAGAGGAGATATGTTCGCTAAAGCGGGATGAGTCTCTGCTCGCGTGAAAGGCCTTAGTCGCAATTTTTCCAAGGGATATATGGTTTTGTTTATTGTATTCTCCATAAACAGAATCATGTGTCAGAACAACCATCGGTTTCCAGATTCGCATAGCATGAACAAGATGCGACATGAGGATATCTTCGCTTCCGCCCCAGTGCTGTACTTCAGCTGCATGTGTTGTAAGATTGTCGGAATCGAATTCGTCTAGAGTACGGTGACCGGCATAGCCGTCAATTGAGATGGCAGTTCGTAATTCGCATTTTTTTATTTCACCCTGTCTGTAAAGATTCTTATATCGCGTGTCTTTTGTAACACGTAAAGAGATAACAGGGACATTTTCGTTAAGACCATATTTTGCAGCGAGTGCACCTGTAGCCCATATCGTTTCATCGTCTCCATGCGCGTGTATTACCAGAATAGGAGCGAGGCTGCCGTTTTTTGGTGATGGACCATGCTGGAGTTTCCAGGACACGCCTTTGTCGACTGTGTGCAGAATGATTCCGCATTCTCCGGTAATCCACCCGTTGTTGATGTCAGTAAAGTAAACGCCGTTGAACCACCCGGTAAAGCCAGTGCTGAACTTCTCCCAGTGTGCTCCTCCGTCCAGAGTTCTAAGAAGTTCGCCCGCAGCCTGTGAAACGGCAAATCCGGTATCGGCATTTATATAGCAAACCGACTTGATATCGATAAGATCTTCAATGGCTTTTACATATGGGAGTGTCTGTTGTTTCCAAGTTTTTCCGCTGTCGCTTGTTTTTAGCAGACAGCCGTTGTCACCAAGTGCGTATCCTGTTGCAGGTGTTGGAAATTGTAAAGCTCGGAAAAAGTTGTAGCGTTTTCCTTCACTGTATGGCTGCGGAGTGCTTGGAGTTGTAAGGAGCGGCATTGGTCTTTTCAGGTAGGTCCAACTGGCGCCTCCATCAACGGTTTTGGCTATCATGCTGTCTTCTCCAGCTGCATAACCGGTTAATGTGTCAACAAAATCAATTGCATAATACCAGTTGCCCGAATTCAGATCAGTTGATCTGTTGAGCGTTGAATAAGCTAGCTGTTCCCAGTGGTTGCCGCCGTCTATAGTGCGATATACAGAGCCGAAACTTCCCATCGCCCATCCGCGAAGAGAGTCTACAAAATCAATGTCAAAAAGCCAAGCTGGTGTTTTGGCGTATGGTAAAGGATAAAATGCTGCGACTGTTTCCTCGTGCCAGGTTCTGCCGCCGTCAGTAGTGTGAATGAGCGCTCCCATTGCATGTTTTGTGTTTGGAATAAAGTATTCAGAAGGGTAATCTGCCGCTTCCTGAACAGAAATGCCGCCTACCGCCCAGCCGACACGTTTATTTACGAAGAATAGTTTTTCCAGGAAGAAGTTCTGCGGCACCTGCGCCTCTTGCCAGTTTTCTCCGCCGTTAACGGTGTAAAGAACTGTCCCTTTAGCACCGCATGCCCAGCCGATGAGGGAATCGGAAAACTGGACATCAGTTAACGGCTCAAAACCATTTTTGGCAAAGTAGCTGTTTGCGCCGAAATTCTGAACTACAATGATAAGAGTGATAAGGCAAAATTTATTCATAAATGGTTAATAAAGTTTCTTTAGAGTCTCTTCCAGCTTTGCAGCATTGTAGGGCTTTGCAATGCCACATTTGAATCCAAATGATTTGGGGTTTGAAAGCACATGGTCTTCAGCATAACCGCTTGAAGCGATTGCCTGCAGTGAATCGTCTATGGCCAATAATTCTCTCACAACCTCTTTGCCTCCGCGACCTCCGGGGATAGTAAGATCCAAAATGGCGAATTTGAATGGCTCGCCAGTTTCTTTTGCCTGCTTTACATAAGTAACAGCTTC
Organism: Fibrobacterota bacterium; assembly: GCA_016788315.1. GTDB lineage: Bacteria > Fibrobacterota > OXYB2-FULL-49-7 > OXYB2-FULL-49-7 > JAEUSG01 > JAEUSG01. The sequence continues at coordinate 8,506 of JAEUSG010000630.1, forward strand.
GTCCGCATCGACGGCACATGAGACCGTGAACCCCATTTCTTTTAAGAGCTCTCCCATAGCATCACGAAGAGGTTCTTCGTCATCCATTAGCAGTATTTTGCCGTTGAATTTAGTGAATTGTTTTGGTTTAAGCGGCTGTTCTTCTATTATTGTATCAACAGCAGGAAGGTATAAGTGAAATATTGTCCCTTTGCCGAGTTCGGACTCCGCCTCGATGTGACCGTTATGTTTTGATATGATGGAATAGCATGTTGCGAGACCGAGGCCGCTTCCCGTATTTTTGGTAGTGAAAAAGGGAATGAAAATATGAGGCAGATGCTCAGGAGCAATGCCCATTCCATGATCCTTAAACGTAATTCTGATGTAATGGCCCTTTGCCTGCTTGATAGGAACTGTATCGGCCGAGATATTCTCTGCTGAAATCTCTATGCTGCCGCCAAGCGGCATGGCCTGTCGGGCATTTATGATTATGTTGTCAATGACTTGCGTTATTTGATGTGCATCAATATAGCAGGGGCGCAAATCAGACGCAATGTTAAGTTTGTGTGTGATATTAGAACCGCTTAAGACAAAAGTGACCGTTTCTGAAATAAGCGTGTCGATTCTATGCAGAGCACGAACAGGTATACCGCCTTTGGAATATGTCAGCAGCTGCTGTGTAAGAGACTGCGCCCGCTCAAGAACGGGGACCGCTTTTGAATGCAGCTGACTGCATCTTACAAGATCTCCTCTGTCTATTGCAAATTTTATCATATCCATGAATCCAAAGACGCTCTGCAGGAGATTATTGAAATCGTGGGCTATACCGCCGGCAAGTATGCCGATTGATTGCAGTTTCTCGGCTTTCTGCATGGCGTCTTCTGCTCGCCTGCTCTCGGTTTGGTCGCTATTTATCCCAATCATGCGGATGGGTTTGTTCTCTTTGTTCCGAATAACCATTCCGTTTGCTTTGATTTGAAGGATATTTCCGTTTGGCTGTATTATACGAAATGTTGTATTGAACTCTCTTTCACCTGCGAGTGCGGCGTTGCATTCATCTATCGCCCTCTGTTTGTCATCCGGATGCAATCCGTTTGTCCAACCGTCAATGTTATTGGGAAATGTATTCCGATTTATGCCGTAGATTTCAAACATCCGATCATCCCATGTCATGATGTTATCAATCAGATTCCAATCCCATACGCCAAGGCGACCGGAAGATGTTGCGAGAGCAAATCTTTCATTGGCTTCAACAAGTTCCTTTTCGGCCCGTTGACGATCCGAAATATCTTCAAATGTAGTTGCAAACATTCCTTTCTTATAGCAGAATGCCTGGCCTTCAAAGGTTTTATTGTTGTGCGGTGAGTACTGCAGATATTTATCCGGCTTTCCTGTCGTAACTACCTTTCCAAAAAGAGTGAGCCATTTTGCAAACTCTTCGGGCGGTAAAAGGGTACTGATCGGTTTTCCGATAACTATCTCTTTTTTTATTTGGAGCATTTGCTCGGCAGCCGGGTTCATGTCAATTGTTACGTAGTCGACAGGATTGCCATTGTCATCAAAGATTATTTCCTGTAAAGAACAGCCGGATTTCATTTCTATGAATAAACTCCGGAAGTTCTCGTTGCTTTCTTTTGCGGATATCTCTACTTGTTTACTTTCTGTGATATCCATGCACAGCCCGGTCATTCTCACCGGTTTGGAATCTTCATAAAAAGTCCGACCCAAAGCACGAATATGTCGAACTTTTCCATCGGGATGGATGATCCTATAGTCGTTCAGGAGCTCTTTATTTGTATCTATTGCATCCTGAATCCGTTTTGCTGCAATTTCTCGGTCGTCCGGATGCAGTGCGGCGGACCACGCTTCGAAACCCGGTTTGGTTGCCGGCGGCATTCCAAAAATTCTAAGGAATTCCGCTGACCAGTTGAATGTGTTTCTAATGATGTCCCAGCTCCATGTGCCGGCGTTGGCCGCTGAGAGTGCAAGCTGCAGTTGTTGATTTCCTTTTATTAGCTCAAGTTTGGCTCTATCACGCTGAACAATCAGCGCAGTTCTTCTTACAAGTTCTTCGATACTTTGTCTGTGTGGCTCAATGTCTTTTCGTGATAGTATGAAAAGACCGCCAAGGTGAATACGATCCTGGATGAATCCTATTGTGTAAACATCATTTACCCGCAGCAGTTTTTGCAGGCCGTCACAGACCAGTTTGGGAACAAAGCCTGTTAATAGTCCGAAAAAACCATCTTCGACTTTTTCGAGACTCCCACTTCTGTAGTGCTTAAGTTCATTCTCAGACATTACAGATACTGGTTTGGTTGTTTTTGTAGGATCTATGCCGAGAATGCTTATAACTTTCTCCATAGACTCATTAAGACCCTTGACAGCAACAAACTGCATGCTGTCGCCATCGTCGTTCAGTGCAGAAACTGCAACTATTGCGTCGCCGAGAATTTCATGGACTGCAGCAGCAACAAGGTGGTATACGTCGTCCGGTTTTTCCGCGTGGAGCATGCGTACCTGAGCTTCGGATATGATTCGGTTATCTTCGTGTGCTTGCTCGGAGATAAAAGCTGCTTCGGAAGGTCTATTCTGCTGTTCCATTTCGCTCTGCCTCCGTGTGCTCAAGTGACCAGAGATTCTTGATGTCTAGTATGAATTTACCTATATATGGAATGTCTCCGCAAGCAATCGTACCTTACAGTTAGTAATAGAAATTCATTGGTTTTGTTCGACATTGAACTATAATAAATTATACTCTATTTCTAGTATACGATATAGTATAGTTGAGTATAATCTCGTATAAATTGAGGTTTTAAAGGTATTCATTTACTATCAGTGTGTTATTCCTGAGTTTGACCGTAAACTATGACGATAGCCTAGAGGCGACTCGTAATGCTTCTGAATGAACTTATTTGATTAAAGGTAACCGCTCAAAGATCAGGATACTTATCAGAACAGAGTTGCCCACCTGCACCCCAATTTTCCTTTTTTACTTCATCAATGACAACATAAACAGATTCCGGAGCGCAGCCTATTATTCTGGAAGTTTCCTTTGTAAACACTTCGACTAGTTCACGTTTCTGCTGGACGCTTCGTCCTTCCCAAATCTCTGCTCTGATTATTGGCATAATGATTTCCTTTATATTCGAATACCTATTAGAAGTGATTTGAGATACATCATCGGTTGAAATGTTTTTTCCATGATAGTGCCTAGTCATTGATTCTATTATTCAAAAACTTCGATTTCATCGGATTCATTTTTGTAGTATTTGAGTAATTTTTCTGAAATAGCTTGAAGATCGTTGTATCTAGCATCATTGTAAATAGCATTATTGAATCTGAATCTATTAACTGTGTCGGAGTGAACATCTACGATGATTGTATAGCCTCCCAGTATGCCTCTGTTTTGAACGGACAGCATGTTGTGGATCTGGTATCGTGTTAACTTTTCTTTGATTTCTTTCACTAACGAAAGATCGTAGATCGTATCATGACATATTGGCCCAATAATTTTTCCTTGAGTTATGATTCGATCTTTATTGCCAATTCTTACTCGAATGTCTTTTGAACTAGTATCTGAACATCTTTTGGTCCTTTTTCTGTATGTCAGAATAAGCATTGAATCATCATCTTTTAAACTTACCTCACATACTATGTTTCGGGAGAATGAATTTTGGATGAATATCCTGAATTTGTCATGCAATGAATCTATGGGTTTTAAGTCAAGTTCTTTGTTGTACGTTGATATATATGTTCTCCATTCTGATGAGGAGTCGTGAAAGTACTCTGCAAGTGTAGTGTCAACGGCTACATCGTGTGCTGCCGTTGTATAGAGTTTGATTTTAAATTTTAAGTTTTCTGCTATGTTTGATGTCCAGATATTATTGTTGATTACAGAGTAAATATATGCTGTGATTAAAAGGGGAGGTATTAAGTGATAAAATTTTCTTGTTGTCAAAAACAGACCTAAAAATATCGATCCTAAGGCAGTTGCTGTTAGTTGTAAAGTTGTATCAGAAAAAGACAAATAGGAACAACCATTTGACTCGATGATTGATGCAAATACGATAAATAGGATGACATAAAAGAGAATAATAAAATTTTTTAACCACCTTCTTTTAAACTTAGGTAGAAGGCCGATAAAGAGACCGATGCCTATGGTAATAATTGGAAATACATTCATTTCAAGAAGGTATAGTATGCAGACTATAATTAAAGTTACAAGAATATTTATCTTAAACATTTATCAGGTTTATTCCTGATTCAAGGATTTTGTATTTGATAATTTCGGTCTTTATCCCTGCTGATTAAGATAGACAAACTGCAAGTTTATAGGCAATAAATATCAGAAGATCTGGTTGGTGAGTTAAGGTCTAAATGGTGTTGTTATGATTACTGTTTGAGCTAACGTCCTAAACGTTACCAATATAGCTTGGATACGCTCAATGTGAATTTTTGGTAGTTTAAGGCAAAAAATACCGCTTTATCCTTATTAATACATTAAAACCCACCCCGATTTAATTCTTTGATAAATATTAAGTTACAATCATAAGTAACCACTGTTTTTATTTGGCATATAATTTGAGTTAAAATCTCTGCCATGATAACACGTGAACTTTTATTTCGTAAGACTGCGCTTCCAGCTGTTGCCAAAAGCCTTGATGCCGGTATGCTTAGGTCAAAGGCGATTGCCAACAATATAGCCAATGTAGATGTCCCTGGTTATCAGAGGGCTGAGGTCGATTTTGAAAGACAGCTTTCAAAAGCACTCGATAAAAGTAAGCTACGTGGAGATAAGACTAATAAAGCGCACCTCGATATCGGGCGCAGGAATATTGAAAAGGTTAAGCCAGAAGCTTATAGACCTGTTGACCCATCGCTTCCAAGCGGGGTTAATAATGTAGATATAGATATCGAAAATGCCAAAATGGCCGAGAACCAGATTCTCTTTAACTTTGGCGTTAAGTTTGCCAATGCCCGTTTCACAGCAGTTCAGCAGAGCATTAAGGGCTCGGCAAGGTAATAAGGGGAGGATGATATGCCATTAATAGGACTTTTCTCAGGAATAAACATCAGCGCTTCCGGACTTCGTGCTCAGCGAATGAAGCAGAATATCATTTCGACCAACCTCGCCAATGCTGAAACTACACGCACAAAAGAGGGTGGGCCGTATAAGCGTCAGCAGGTTGTCCTTGAAACAGACCCGAATGAATTTGATTATAGACTCGTTTTTGGTCCGGACAGAATGAAGGGTGAGGTTACTAAACGTAATCACATGAACATTCCAAAGGGCGAATTTCCGATAATCACAGAAAAAGTTGGTGCGGGGGTAAAGGTTGCAAGAATTGCCCAGGATGAAAGCCCAAACAGGCTTGTTTATGATCCGACACATCCTGATGCCAACAAAGATGGCTATGTTGAGATGCCAAACGTTAATGTTGTTCAGGAAATGACCGATATGATAACAGCAACCCGCGCTTATGAAGCCAATGTTACGGCTATGGGTGCGACAAAGGGTATGCTAATGAAGGCGCTGGAGATCTAAAATGGTAAATGTAAGCGCCGTCAGACCTGACCTTAACAGGTTCCTTGAAATAAAGAGAGCTGCTGAAAGCAGGCAGAATCCGACTGCATCTGTGTCCACAGTAAAGGAAACAGAGAAAACGGCCGGAGCATCTTTTCTTGATGTGCTGAAAGCCTTCAGTAAAGTTGCAGCACCTGCAAAGACGGAAACGCCGATTGTTCAGCAACGGCCGGTTGAGGCAGTGGCTCGAAAGCAGGCTTCGCCGGAGGATTTAGCTGCAGTTGCCAAGGCAGAGCTCGCAAGACGCAAGACAGGACTTTTTGCAGTTTATGGCGCAGGTCAGAGAACAGGCGGAAGTTCGAATGAGATGGAAGATGTGGTAAAGAAGCGCAGTCTGGGAAATTTGTTTGATGCAGTAGCTTGATAAAAATGTAAACTGTTTGCAGGAGATATACAACAATGGCTGATCTAAACAACACTATAAGGGGAATTGACCTGCTCAATGCACCCGGAGCTGTCGGAGTAAAAAAGACAGTTCTCAATGCAGAAGAGGCACCATCATTCAGTGATACGCTGAAAGGTTTCATTAAGGATGTAAACAGCATGCAGAATCATGCTGACCGTTCCATCGAAAAAATGGTAGCGGGAGAGATTACCGATGTGCATCAGGTTATGGTTGCTGTTGAAGAGGCTAATACCGCCTTTTCGCTTATGATGGAGCTTAGAAACAAAATGCTTGATGCGTATCAGGAAGTAATGAGAATGCAGGTTTAAGGTTAAAGAGAAATGAAATTTACATGCAGCCGGGAATCTGCATGTAAAACTAGATACAGGGATAGAAAGAGGGAGATTATATGTCAGACTTTCTAAAAACACTGCTACGACAGGTCGGCGACATCTGGGCTAAACTTTCAACAAGCCAGAAGGTCGTCATGTCTGCTGTTCTTGTGCTTACCTTGGGCGGACTTATAGGTCTGATTGTATGGGCAGGTATGACAGGCGGCGGATCAACATACGCGACCCTTTATTCAAATCTCGATCTTGGAGAATCATCTTCAATTGTAGAGCAGCTTAAAGAGGGAAACTACGAATACAAAATTGAAAGTGAAGGGCGAACAATAAGCGTTCGTAAAGATCAAGTTTATGAACTGCGAATGACATTTGCAAAGCAGGGACTTCCGAAAAGCGGACACATCGGCTATGAAATATTCGACAAAACAAATCTCGGCATGACAGACTTCGTTCAACATCTGAATTACAGACGCGCGCTTGAAGGCGAAATAGCAAATACAATTCAGAATCTTTCAGAAGTAGACAAGGCAAGAATCCATATTGTTATTCCAAAAGAAACCATCTTCATCGAAAGACAGATGGAGCCAACGGCATCCGTAGTTATCAAGCTCAAGCCTGGTGTTAAACTGAGCGAAAAAAATGTCGAAGCAATCGGGAACCTTGTTGCATCTTCTGTTGAAGGACTGAAAAGAAAGAATATCACTATTGTCGATACCGACGGGAATCTTCTTTCAAATGCATACGGCGATAATGAAATAGCAGAAAGAACAAGCAATCAGCTTCAATTGCAGACAAATGTAGAAAAGACACTTACAAATAAAGCTCTTGAAATGCTTGAAGGTGTTCTCGGGCCTAATAAGAGCAAGGTAAAGGTGTCTGTTGATCTTGACTTTCAGCAGGAGAGCAGAACAGAAGAGATTTTTGATCCGGAAAGCAAGGTTGTGCGAAGTGAAGAGCGTAACGAGGAACAGGCCGAAGGGGCGCCAACCGGCAATGAGAAGAAAGAGAACTCAATAACCAACTACGAAATAAATAAGACAGTTAAGAATATTGTCGGTGCAGTAGGCAGTATTAAGAAAATGACAGTATCTGTCGCTGTGGACGGTTCATATAAGAGTAAAGATGACGGTAAACGTGAATATTCACCGAGATCTGCAGATGAGATTCTTAAACTTGAGGATCTGGTTAAAAAGGCTGTCGGCTACAATTCAACACGAGGTGATGAAATTGTAGTTTCCAATCTGCAGTTTGATAATGATTTTATTGAACGGGAAAGAGAATCGATGGAAGAGGAAAGCAAGAAAGATATGTACATGGAGATGCTAAAAATAGGTCTCATCGTTGCAATCATACTTGTGTTCATCCTGTTCCTCCGTTCTCTTGCCAAGAGTATTGTCGAGGCGCTTAATCCTCCAGTACCAAGCTTTGTTGGTGTAGGTGAACCGGATGAAGAAGATATCAATCTTCCTCCTGAAGCAAAGCGCACAAATGAGATAATTGAGAAAGTAGAGATGATTGCCAAGGAGGATCCTGACGCCATTGTTAACATTCTCAGAAGCTGGATAAGAACCGGCGTGGAAGAATAAAGGAGACAAGTAAAATGGCTGAAGCATATAAAAGCAGTTACGAAAAAGAAAATAAGCCTGAGGCAAATCATAAGGCGATAAATATGCCCGGCCCTAAAAAGGCCGCTATAGTGCTGGTCGCTCTGGGGACAGAGTCGAGTTCTAAAATCTTTCAGAAGATGAGCGATGCTGAAGTTGAAAAACTCACTACGGAAATTGCCAGGCTTGACGGAATAAATCCAGATACACGTGAAAGAGTGCTTGAAGAGTTCCACCATCTGACTATGGCGCAGCAGTTCATTTCTCAGGGTGGTATTGATTATGCAAGAGAGGTTCTTGAAGCGGCACTTGGTCCTGTAAGGGCCAAAGAGATTCTTGACAAAGTTCAGGATGCCATCAGAACAACCGGTTTCAATCTTCTCGAAAGCGTCGATCCGCAGCAGCTTGTCAACTATATCCAGAAAGAACATCCGCAGACTATTGCGCTCCTTCTTGCGCACATGGGAACGCAGGCGGCCTCACGCATACTTTCTGCTCTTCCTGCAGAAATGCAGGTTGAGGTTGCCACCAGAATTGCCACAATGGAATCTGTCTCTCCTGATGTTTTAAATCAGATTGAACAGGTGCTGTCTGAACAGGTTAAATCACTCTTCGGCGGCAATGTATCTGAAATCGGCGGTGTTAAAGCCATTGCTGAAATGCTCAACATGGTTGACCGCGGTGCTGAAAAGAACATTCTTGGTAATCTTGAACGTGAAAATCCGGAACTTGCAGCGGAAATCAAGAATCTTATGTTTGTATTCGAAGATATTCTTCTTATCGACGATCGCTCTATGCAGCGTGTGCTTAAGGAAATTGACACTAAGGAGCTTTCACTTGCACTTAAGGGCTCCTCCGAAGAGGTGCAGGCTAAATTCTTCAGAAACATGTCTTCACGTGCTGCTGAGATGATTAAGGAAGAAATGGAATTCATGGGACCTGTAAGATTGAAGGATGTTGAAGAGTGTCAACAGAGAATCGTTGATGTTGTAAGAAGACTTGAAGATGACGGTGAAATTGTTATCTCCGGCCGCGGCGGCTCGGATGATGTGGTGGTATAATTATGGCAGTCAATCCGGCACTTGAACAGCATCTTCTCAGCGCGGCGGCTCGCCTTCTTGGGGCAGATCTTGAGAAGCTGATTCCTAAAACGGCCATTAAAAAGGCAAACCCTACGGCATATTATACAGAATATGATATGACGCTGGGTCAGTTTTATGTTCCAGGCCGGACAAAAAAGGAAGACCCTTCGGAAGAACATAAGCTGCTTGCCGGTTTGAAGGTTATGAGCGAAAAGCTCCGCAAAGAGAATGATGCTCTCAGAAATATTGTCAGAAACGAAACTGCAAAAGCAGAACAGCGGGGTTATGAGAAGGGCCTTGCTGCAGGATTAGAGCAGGGAACAAAAAAAGGAAAAGCTGAAGCTCTAGTTGCTGTTAATACGATAAAAAGCTCGGTAGTCAAAGCAGTACAGCAGATAGAGCTTGGACGGCAGCCGCTTCTTCATGCATCTGAAGGAAAAATTCTTGAATTAGCCCTTACCGCAGCAGAAGCAATAGTTGACAATCAGATATCGTCGTCTACAGAAACTGTTCTTAATGTAATCAAGAAGTCTCTGGCGGAAATTGCAGCGACTGATAAAGTCACCATACGTGTAAACCCTTCTGAAGTGGAATCGGTAGAAGAGGGACGCGGGTTTTGGCATAGCATAAATACACAGTTAAAAGAGGTGAAAATAGAGGCAGACACCAGAATTGCGAAGGGTGGCTGCATGATAGAATCGCCTGGCGGAAGTGTAGATGCTCGAATTGAAGTACAGTTAAAAGCGGTTCGTGATCTCTTTATGAAACATTGGAAAGATAAAGGGGCCACACCTTAATTTTAAGGGGCGGGAGGCTAATGGAACATACTCTCGACTCATACAGTGCACTCCTTGCCGCAAGACCGCGTCTTGTAAAGGTGCAGGGTACTATAAGCCGCGTAATAGGTCTTATTATTGAAGCTGACGGCCCTGCCGCCAGTATCGGCGAACTCTGTCTAATAGAACATGCTGGAAAAGTTATCGGCAGAGCTGAAGTTGTAGGTTTCAGAGAGGACAAAACCCTTCTGATGCCGCTAGGTGAAATGACAGGTATCAGACCAGGTATGACAGTAACTGCTCTCGGTTCACCTCTTAATATACCGCTTGCTCCATCACTGCTTGGACGTGTTCTTGACGGACTTGGAAACCCTCTTGATTCAAAAGGACCTGTTGCTGCCGTTATGCATCGTCCAATTTTAGCTGATCCTCCTAACCCTCTTACCAGAAAAAGAATTTTTGAACCGATGCCGACCGGGATAAGAGCAATCGACGGTTTTCTTACTTTAGGCAAGGGACAGCGAATAGGAATTTTTGCAGGTTCTGGTGTGGGTAAAAGCGTTACTTTGGGCATGATTGCCAAACATGGAAAAGCTCAGGTAAATGTTATTGCTCTGATAGGAGAGCGAGGCCGCGAAGTAAGAGAATTTATAGAACGCGACCTTGGTGAAGAGGGTCTGAAAAGAAGTGTTGTTGTTGTCGCAACATCAGACCAGCCTGCTCTGATAAGAATTAAGGGAATTCTTACAGCCACAACAATAGCTGAATATTTCCGGGATCTTGGCAATGACGTTGTTTTAATGTGCGATTCGTCAACACGTCTTGCTATGGCACAGCGTGAAATTGGTCTTGCAACAGGCGAACCCCCTGCAACAAAGGGATATACTCCTTCTGTCTTTGCCCTTCTGCCGAGAGTTCTGGAGCGTGCAGGTACATCTGACAAAGGTACGATCACCGGGCTTTATACTGTGCTTGTTGAAGGCGATGATATGGATGAACCAGTTGCCGACGCTATGCGAGCTATTCTTGATGGCCATATAGTTCTTTCAAGAGCTATAGCAAATAAAAATCACTACCCTGCTATTGACATTCTTGCCAGCATAAGCCGTGTTATGACTGATGTTATTGCTAAAGATCATAAAGCCGCAGCAAAAAGGCTGCTTACTTTACTTGCTGAATACAGAAATGCTGAGGATTTAATAACGATCGGCGCATATGCCAAGGGGAGTAACCCTGAGGTTGATAAATCATTATTGATTATAAATGAACTCAATCAATTTTTGAGACAGAATGTTGATGACAAAACCAATATCGGTGAAATAGTTCAGACGCTTGTCAAGGTGGCAGGTAAGGTTGCATGAAAAAGTTTAAATTTAATCTAGAAGCTGTCCGAAGGCTTTACACTATTCACGAGGAAGAGAAAAAAAAGAAGCTCGCAGAAGCTAACAGGCTACTTATGCAGGCTGAACAGGAATTACAGCGTCTTGGTAAGGAGTATGATGATTCACAGGATGCTGAGCTAAAAAGACGTGAAGAGGGTGAGAGCGTTTATAGCATGCGCTTATATATTCAGTATGCATTTGATTTGAAAATACGTATAGAATCACAGAAACAGAGAGTTCTAGATGCAGCAAGGACTGTAAGTGCGGCGCGTAATGAGCTTATTGAGGCTAAGCGTAAGGTCAAGTCGATAGAAAGACTGAAAGAGAAACAGCTGCTTGCATGGAAGAAGGAGCGTAACCGTTACGAAGCGAAAGTTGTTGATGATCTTTGTCAGCAGCAGTTTATCCGGTTGAAGGAGGAAGCTGCTGCATGAGGCTGATTCTTGTTGCCGCATCGTGGCTTTGTGCTGCCACTATATCACTTACTGACTTCTCCGTTGCAAGGGATGTTGTTGGTGCAACGCAGGTTGGCGCAACCATGACACCTGAAATTGATAGTGTCAGATATAGGAATCTGACAGGAGTTGATACTCTTATCTCAGGCAAACTCTCAACTGCGGGAAATGAAAGACAGGCTGCCTGGCCGATGATTCTTCCTATGTCTGAGGGTAATTTCAAATTGTCGTATATATGGTTCAATGAACCTTCCGGCATGTTCGGAAATTATCTATTTGAAAAAAATATTGAATTAAAATCAGATATTAATTCAATAGTAGTCACTACGCCGTTAGATCCATTGCAGGCACATAGGGATTCTATGGGATTACTGCTGACAAAAAGGCTTTCGCAGGTACCAGGACAAAAAGTTGCCGGTATGAATGCAAAAGGTTTTAATTTGAGCAACGGGCGGAATGTGAGAGTGATGCAGGCATGGGGCGGAGCAAAAGATTCAATCTATATAGTTGATACCACTGACAATTTAAACCAGATTGCTGCCATGTCCCTGATGGATTCCGCATTGACATTGCAAAGTTATCCGGATTATTGCATTAACGTAACCTATGATACGCTTTTTACAGTCTTTTCGCCAAACAACTCAAGGATAATGATTTCACCTTATAAGCTTGGACACCCGAATACTGCGCAAAAGGGTATAACTAGGACAATCGTTGACGACGGTGTTTTCAGACGTGATTATGGAATTGCACGTGATCCGGTTAGCGGTAATTTTCTTGTTACAGCATTCAAAACAACGGGAACTGCCGTAGAGGCTTTCAGGGTAACATCTGCTTTTGCTATGACGCATTCACTCACGTTACAGAGCGGTCTTCCGGCACATAATACCAATGCCAGAATTATATCTGTTGTGTCAATCGGAAGCAACAGGTTTGCTGTTACATATTTCATGCCTGCAACTGGTGGAACATTTATGAGTATAGTTGATATTTCAACAAATGTCACAGTTGTATCTACTATTACCATAGATGCAGGGCGAAGCCTTATTCCAAATGTCTATTTCAATGCAGGGCGTCTGGCAGTAGTATGGTTCAAGGATTTGGCGGCTACCGCTAACAATTGTCGCGTCTATGGGAAAATATTTTCTGTCGAAAATGGTGCTATAGCTGATACATTATTCAGCGGTGCTATCTCAGCAAGCGGTTCAATTTCCGAAAGTTATTTTAACTCTCCGGCGAATTACAGGCTTGGTGTTGCTCTCGATTCATACGGAAATCTCGCAACTTCATTCATGCATCAAAATGACTGCCGAATGTATTTTGTCGCACATGTTCCCACATTCTTCTTCGGGGATACCGGCCTGTTTACATTGAGAGATTCTCTTTCAGCAGGTTCTTATGGTTCTTTTGCATCTGATTCAATTAAGTATTCCGGTTTTTCAGCGTTAAACAGCGGGCGCGGCAGCGTTGAACTGCTTTTTAAAACAAGTGCAGACGGCGCATTTTCATCGCCGTTTGTTCCTGTTACAAATCTTTCTACCGTATCAACCTTAGCAGGCAGCCGCTTCGATTTACGATTCAGAATGATTTCCGGAGTTGTTAAGTCGGATGGGCCCAGAGTCGCTTCAGCTTCATTGGATGCAAATATCAAGCCTAAATCAGCAAAGATAGACAGTCTCAGTATAGGCATGAATAGCAGGAGAACTGTGAATTCCGGAGATACCATTCTGGTAAAAAGGGGCCTGGATTCTCTCCGTCTCTATTTCAGTGCTGTTGATTACGAAGATGCATCATATCTTCAGTACTATCTTTCAGGATACAGAAGTACATCAGCAACTATACAAAAATCATCAACTCAAATATATGCAGGAACCGCTTCGATTGCAGCAACAAATTTTAACGACACTGTTATTAAACTTTCTTTTTCGGTTGTTGATACAAATGGCTGGGGTTCAGACTCTTTTAAAATCTATGTACGCTCATATAATCCGGCACCAATCGATAGTGTCAGAGCGCGGGTTTATACCGTAAGTAATGCATTCTCTCTAGATAGTCTGGTTGGAGAGGGTGACACAATATTCGCTATCGATTCAGGTTATAACGTCATCGTAACATCCGGCCGCGATTCAAATAGTGCAACATTAAAGAAAAAGTTCTATTATAACGGTGTTCTTTTATCGACTGACTCTGGTTCACTTTCATATCTCGACACTGTTTATGCAGATTCAATTCACGGTGTAGATACAGTTACTGCTGTTATTGAAGATTTGTACGGACTTAAAGATTCAACACGGTTTTTCCTTCGTGTTTCCCATCTCCCCTCTCTAGATTCAGTTTACTATAAAAGTAAAAGCCGACAGATAGAGATTCCTCTCGATTCAATATCATTTAAGATATCCACTAACGAACCAGATACAATATTTATAAAAGCAAGAGATCCGGATGTGATTATCGACGATAGGCTTACCTTTCGCCTTATGGCAGATGGTGTTCTTGATACCTCATGCACAATTGCAGATTCATCGGTTATCTTCTATAGAGCACCAAGCAATACCACGCGCAGATTGGCAATTATAGTGTCAGATCAGTCCGGTGTTATGGATTCAACAGTAATTCACCTATTGTTTCCAAGGGCAGAGATGTCTTCGTTTTCCTCAGATTCAATCTATCTTCAGGATAGTCTTGTTGTTTATACGGAAAGGCGTACACAGACAAGGGAGGGGACAAATGCATCTTCCTATAGAATACCTTTGCGCAGCGCAGGAAGCGATTCGCTCTATGTTAATTCAATACGATTAAAACGTAAGGGTAGATCTGGGGCCTTTTCGATCGGCACTTCTGTAACAAGAACATCAGCAGTGCTATTTGATACATCTGTAACGCTTAGAAAAGTTGCTCCAAACGATTCTATCTTTATCGCTTTACGGGACAGTGCAGCAATACCCTTTTCTGATTCGGCCTCAATACCGTTATCACAATATTATAATGACACCACTTTGCATGATACGATAATCGTTACAACTAACGATCCGGAATATGATACACTGCTTTTCCCTCTCCGTCTGCTGATTAAAGAGCCTCCATTTGTTGTGACTGATTCAATTCGGTTCCGTGGCAATGGAAACCCGTTTGCTATAGTATTTAGTGAACCATTGCAGCGATCTGACACATCAATTGCACCGATGATTTTGTATAGTCATCTGGATTCTCTGAAAACTGCCACTATACTGGGACGGGATACAACACCTGTAATGCCTGTTCAGCTTTCGTTTGTAAAAGGCAGTACGTCGCGCTTTGATACTCTCTTTTTTACTCCACGCTGCTCTTCCGGTGCATATGTAAGCAGTCATTTCAATTTAACACCGCGTAACGGTTTCTTTATTTCAACAGACAGGGTTAGAGTAAAGCTCTCTGCAAATATAAGGGATGGTTCCGGCAATAGAATAGATCTAAACGGTGACAAAAAGCCTGATTCTCTTAACGCCTTTAAGAGATTTACAAAAGTAATCGATAGTTCATCGCTTACAATAGCTGCGCTGTTTCCTGACAGTTCAGCCATTTCAATAAGTCCTGTGCCGACAATATCTGTAACCTTTACGTCGCCTCTGAATGCAGCATATATTGATACGGCAAAAGTTTCCAATAGATCTGTAAGAATAAGATCGTCTTCATTTCCTGATCGGGATATGCCTCTTGCCTCTTCGCCATCTGTTAATGGAAATGTTCTCTCTTTCCGTGCTGCAGGAGGATTTCCCGGAAATGATACAGTTACAGTTACTATATCTGCTTCAATAAGAGACTCCTTCGGAGGAACACTTGATGGTAACAGAAATGGATTGGGAAGTTTCTTTTATCTATATGGTAATTCCTCATACTCAATCGCTGATACATTTATTACCTCATCCACTCTGACCGGTGGAGATAATTACAGTTGGATATTCTACACCGCACCTCAGGATTTCTATGTGTTTCCGGTGCCGTTTGAACCGTCCAGAAACAGCAGGCATAATACACAGGGCGGAATTGTCTTTAAAAACATTCAGACACTACTCCGCGGTCAAAGTGGGATAAATGCTGTTGATGTGGCCATCTTTACTCCTGACGGAGTGCCCGTCTACTCCACGGCTAGAAAAGGAGAAACTATATCGGTCGGTCCTGGATCACAACCGACATGGATGTGGACAGGAAAGAATCATGGCGGCAAACCAGTTGCCTCAGGTCTTTATATCTATTGCGTAGTTTCGGGCGATGGTAAAAAGGTTTTGAAAAAGGGTAAGTTGGTTATTGTTCGGTAATGTAGTCTTTTATTTTATTGTAAATTCCGATTCCAGAATTGAGAACTGTAGGCTGCTTCTCCAGTGATCACGAAGCCATACATGCTCCCGTATCTTCCCCTCAAATGTCATACCCAGTTTTTCCATAACCTTTGCTGATGCCGTGTTGTCAATATGACATTTGCCCCAGATTCTATGGAGTCCTAGATTCTTAAAGCCGAATTCAAGCATGAACATCGATGCCTCGGTGGCATATCCTTTTCCCCAGTATGGTTGTTTCAGCCAATAGCCTATTTCTGCTGAAGTGTCGCTTTCGCTTTTCTTCATTAGCGCAACTCCGCCTATGCAGCCATCCCTGTCCTTTTCTTCAATCGCGAAATGCCATTCAATTCTGCCAGCTGAAAGTATTTGTCCTTTTGCGTAGGATAATAAGTCATCAACATCTTTCTCGGTTTCCATGTTGAACATCATATAGCGTAATTGGCCTGGCGTGCGCACGAAATCAAGAAGTGAATCGCGATCGTTTTGTACGAATTCACGTATCCTCAAGTTGTGTGTTTCCGCAGTTTGAAAAACAGCCATATTATCCTGTAGTAATGGAAATTTGCTCAAGTCTGGTGCCGTCAACTTTTGTTACTTTAATTGCATAACCTGGAAGAGTGATGGTCTCGCCTGCTTCCGGAATTTTACCCATTTTGTCGATAACGAAGCCTGCAACCGTTGAGTAGTTTATGTTTTCGAAGTCTATGCTGAAACCAGGTATTATTTCTGAAATTGTCTCTATAGGTGCATCGCCGTTAACGGTATACGTATATGCAGATGTTTTTTTGTAATGAGGTTCGTCAACGTCAGCACTGTCTGGGAGGTGGCCGAGTAGGTTTTCCAGGATGTCGTGAACTGTAATAATTCCCTCGAATCCTCCAAATTCATTAACAACTACAACCATGTGTGAACGGTTTTTCCTGATATGACTCAATATCTGCTGAGCATCTGCATTTTCTGGTATTATCACAGGCTTTTGCATCAGATTAATGATTGATACATCTTTTGATTCGTTCTTTAAACGAAAATAATCAACAGTGTCAAGTATTCCTTTAAATTTATCCAGTTCTCCATCGCAGCAGATGACTCTGGTATGTTTAAATGCTGTTATTGCTTTGTCTATTTCATCTTTATCAGAAGCAAGGTCTATCCACTCGACATCGGTACGGTGAGTAATTAAGTGTTTAGCCTTCTTGTCAGAAAAACTGAATACCTTCTCGTGTATAAAGTTCTGCTCTTTTTCAATCACACCTGTATGTGATGCTGTTTTGATTATATGACGGAGTTCAGATTCGGTAATATGGTCAGATGGTGGAGTTATACCCATAATGCTGTTAATTATGTTTGTCGAAAAAGATAGCAACTTGACAACTGGGCTGAATAAGATGAGAAAAACGCGTACAAACGGAGCAATGATACAAGCTGTTTTTTCAGGATTACTAAGAGCGACTGTCTTTGGAACAAGTTCGCCGATGACGATAGATATGTAAGTTATTACTGCAATAGTAACAGCTAGTGATGCCGAATAAGCGTAATCATCCGAGAAACCTATTGCTCCGAAAAAAGGGGAGATATCCTCCGCAATGTTTGTACCACTGTAAACACCGGTTACGATTCCAATGAGTGTGATTCCTACCTGAATTGCAGAAAGAAAATTTTCGGAGTTTTCCTGCAGTTTCAAAGCAATACCGGCACCTTTGCTACCCTGTCTTTGTCTCTCTTCAAGTCTCATACGTTTACTTGAAACCAGAGCGATCTCGGATAATGCAAAAAAACCGTTGATTATTATCAGCGTTAATATTACAATAACGTCAATCATTTAATTTCCTAGTTTTTTGCAAAACTGCGCTATTTTAGCAGGTTTGATAACCCCTTTATTGGTAATAAATGAAGTAATAAATGATGCAGGCGTAACATCAAATGCCGGGTTTTTAGCTGTAACACCAAGCGGGGCAGGGGTTATTTCGGTTATCTTTCCTTTCCTGTCTCTTCCGGAAATCCAAAGCACCTCATCATGATCACGTTCTTCAATAGGTATGTCTTTGCCGGATTTACATGCTGGATCAAATGTGGTTACGGGTGCCGCTATGTAGAATGGAACGCCTGCAAGTTTTGCACAGGCAGCTTTTTCATATGTGCCGATCTTGTTTGCAGCATCACCATTAATAGCAATTCTGTCCGCCCCGGTTATTACTAAGTCAATGTCGCCTGCTTTAAGATAGTGTCCGGCTGCGTTGTCCGGGATGATTTCGAATGGCACGCCTTCCTGTTTGAGCTCCCATGCTGTAAGTTTCATGCCCTGAAGCCGGGGACGGGTTTCATCTACAAGTACCTTAATCTTTTTGCCGGCTCTGTGAGCGGCATAGATGGGGGCAAGGGCAGAACCCCAGTCCTGTAAACCGAGCCAGCCTGCATTACAGTGTGTAAGAATTACACCGTTTTTAGGTATAAGTTTTTCACCGTATTCTGATATTTTTCTTCCATTCTCAACGTATTCATTTGATAGCGCTTCTGCTGCGGCACGTGCCATATTTACAGCAATTTCAGGACGGTCAGATAATGGAGTAACTACATCAGCAATCCTGTCAAGGGCGTGAAAGAGGTCTTGTGCGGTTGGTCTGGTTTTACGTAATACTGCCATTTTTTTACTGAAGATAGATCTGAATGATTTACCTTTTGCCGCCTCTGCTGCCGCCTGGGCTGCACCGAATCCTGCGGCAGCGCCGATGCTTCCTGCTCCACGTGTAGTCATGTTCCTAATTGCTTCGGCGGTGTCTTCGCTTGATGGAAGACGAAGTATCTTGAAAGAGTGGGGGAGTACTCGCTGATCTATCATGCATACTACACCTTTTTCCATCCAGACTGCTGTATAGTTTTTACCGTTTACTTTCATAGTTTATATCCTCTGATCGCTTAAATGTTTCAGCTCTTTAATAATAAATATTGCAGTAATTACAGCAGCAATAAAATCTGAAATCGGTGCCGCAAACCATACTCCGTCAACACCGAAGAATTTTGGCAGAATGATAAGCATCGGTATATAGAGTATTGCTTGACGCAATAGGTTAAGAAGTATTGCCTTGTTTGGTTTTCCGACAGCTTGAAAGTAGTTTGCTGAAATAGCCTGAAACCCTACAAGAAAAAATACTGCAAACATTATTCGTAGTCCTCTTGTTCCTTCGTCAATAAGTACATGGTCGCCTTTGCTGAAGGCAGTGAAAATTGTTTCAGGGAAAACCTGGGCGGCAACTGTACCAAGTGTTGCAACAATTGTAGCGCCTGCAACTGACAGGAGAAGTGTCCGACGCACCCGGTCAAATTTTCCGGCACCGTAATTAAAACCGAGTATCGGCTGTGCACCTTGATTGATTCCAATAATTGGGAATATTAGAAGCATCATTACGCTGTATATTATGCCCATGCAGGCAACGGCAGTATCACCACCATATTGCGAAAGACTTCTATTTGCCGTTACGCCTACAACAGAAGCAACTATCTGCATAAGAAATGGCGCCAGACCTATAAGTAAGGCAGGCTGCATAAGTCTGCGATCGAATTTCATGAAAGCTTTTTTCAGCTGAAGTCCACCGCCGCCGGAAAAGAAATGATAAAGCACCCACGCAGCTGAGGCTGCGGTTGAGAGTAGTGTTGCGTAACCCGCTCCTTTAACACCGATTTTCATATGTATTACAAATAGATAATTAAATATTACGTTTAAGATTGCGCCGATAAGCATAGTGTTCATTGCAAGTTTAGGATGTCCCTCTGCTCTCATCAAATTGTTAAGTCCCATTGCGATGTAGGTTATAACAACTCCAAAGAAAATTACGCGCATATATTCATGTGCGTAAGGCAGGCTTTCTGTACTGGCGCCAAGCAGCATCAGAATTGGATCAAGAAAGATTTGACCAGCTAGTGTAACAGATAAGCCTAGTATGATAAATAAAAAAAAGCAGCCTCCAAGAATCCTTTCTGCTTCTTCCTTTTTGCCTTCACCGAGTCTGATTGATATAAGAGCTCCGCCTCCAATTCCAACCAGCATGCCTATGGCCATGTTTATGGCAAATATTGGAAAAACAAGGCTGATTGCTGTCAGCGCAATGCTGCCTACACCGCGGCCGATAAATATTGTATTAACAATATTGGTTGAAGCAAAGACGGATGTGCCGATTATTGCTGGAAGAGAGAAGCGAAATAGAAGTTTTCCGATAGGTTCAGTTCCAAGACGCTCGGAGTTCTTGTTCATGGTGCGATTGTTTCAGACATTCTGTTTATCTGTCCCAAAGTATTTTCTATTGCATGTAAATCGCCGTTGTCAACGCAAAGCCGGTATAAAAGTCTGTAGTAGGAGTTCTGCAATCTCTCCATGTCAGGATAGGCAGGCAGGAAAGTAAAGCGATTCAGATTGAGCTGGCGGATAGATGTTTGCAGCATTCTGTTGCGCCATCTTTTCAGGTAAAGTTCGTCGCGGTTTTCCTTAAGCAGACTTCGTCTTGCAGAAAGTACACCGAAGGCTTCAAACTCCTTTTTCTGGTTTTCTTCAGATGTCATTGCTTTTATTAAGTCAAGAGCCTGCCTGCCGGATGCCGATTTGTGGCTGATGCCCCAGAACCATCCGCCTGTTGTAATGTTTCTGTTTGCAAGCATGAATTCTTCGCCGGTAAAGGATGCTGCTGCCGGCATAACTGCAAAATCTATATCATCTGCTGTTTTCATGTAACCTGTAAGACCGTTTTCTCCGGTACCGATAAGAAAGTAGCAGTCCAGCTGAGTTAAAAAACTCAAGTATATGCTGTTGTCTCCCATTGTTTTCCATAGGTCAACGCCTGTCCAGTTTTCTTTGAACATCCGGTTGTTGTATGCGTTGAATTTGGAGTAAACACCTTCCCATACAAAAGACTCCACGACAGGTTTGGAGGAAAGGTAGGAGATTTCACCACGGATTGCGCCGAATTGAAATGAACGATCAATAAGCCTTAAAAAAGTACCAGGATAGTTTTTGCCACGGTGGCCGATTTTCCCGCCTGGTTTTTTGGGATCCTCTTTACTCCAGACGTATCCGGCCATTAAAATGTCGTAGTAATCCCATTGGTTTGGATCGGCTTCAAGAATATAGCCATCCGGCATCCCTTTGCCACGGTATTTACGTAGTTCTCTGTCTAGGTCTTTCAGGTGCTTTATATACTTTTCAACAGCCTCTTTTACTTTTGAAACCCTATATACCATTATTCTTGTTTCAAGCTTTCTTGGTATGTAGTAAAGTGCTCTTTCGGAAACAGCAAGTGGAGGTAGCATGAAATCGGTACGGAAAATGGCCGTTTCAGCACTGTCAGCTATTGCTGAAACAGGAATGATAAGCTCCTTTTCCCGATATGATTCGGAACGTTCCATCGGAATCTTGACAACATCTATTTCCGGATCATTCTGCAGCATGCTGTCTAATTCATTATAATTGGCGAAGCGCTTAATTTTTACGGTTACACCTTTTTCTTTTGAGTAGGGCTCTAAAATCTCTTTCTTGAACCATTCTTCCTGCTCAGGAATCATCTTTATAAGAATGGTTAGATCCGAAAAGCTAAGCGTTACAGCGAATATTATAAAAAGCTGTGCCAGGACCCGGCGCAGAGTGGGTTTTTGAGAAAAAAACCGCGTTTTTGAGACGCGGTTTTCAAAGGGAGGGGTAATAAAAGAAACCATTACAGAACTCTAAAGGCAAACTTCATGCCATACTTTAAGTTTGCCTCTTTAAGCGGATAAAACTAATTCAAGCACTTAAATAAAGAGCTTATTTGCGGAAAAAAGTTCCTGTGAGGTACGGCAGAAACTATTTTTAAGGTACATATACAGTATCATCAACATTCGGGAGGGAGCAACATGCTTATAGGAATAGTGAGTGACACTCATCGCAATAAGGGCTTACATACAGAGGTTCTGAATGCATTCTCAGAAGCTGGCGTAGATCGAGTTTATCATCTAGGTGATGATTATGCTGATAGTGAGCTTGAAATTGAATACGGGTTTGATGTTGTCAGAATACCGGGACTTTACTGTCCGGAGTATAAAAATAGAGAGATTGAAAAGGTGGCATACGACACTGTTCAGGGTATTCGCATGGTAATGTCTCATGACTTGCAGGATATTCCGGAATCAGATTTGCGCTGTCACGATATTATTCTGCATGGCCATACTCATAAAATGGAGATTCGTGTTGAAAACGGCAGAATATACATGAATCCGGGGCATCTTAAAAATACAGTTGACAAAGGCAGAGCAGCAACTTATGGAATGATAGATGTTGATATGGGTGTAATAAATACTAAAATTTTCGAAGTGTCTGGAAAAGCTGCACTTGAAGTAAGCTTTAAAAAAGAGGACACAGGTCTTTATAAGATCTAAAATATTGTAATATGCTACATCTGTCTATTGAAGACATTCAGCCGGGAATGGCTCTCGGCAAATCGATATACAGCGCAACAGGCGATCTGCTGCTGGCCGCAGGTTTTACTCTGGACGAAAAATATATTCAGCGGTTGAAAACACTTGGTTATGCCGGTCTTTACGTCCAGGAGCATGGTACAGAGAATATAATTCCAGAAGCCATGATTAATGAACAGCTTGCACTTCAGACGAATAAAGCCTTGCGTGAAAGTTCGACTATTGTGCAGGCCGCCCTTAAAACGAAGAGCGAAACTAAAGAGGAAATGGACAGGGTTCTACAGGATACGGAACGGTTCAAGAATATTATTCTTGTAGACAAAATGAAATCAATTGTTGATGATATCATAACAAGTCTTTTGTCTCAGCAGGATGTTCTGATAAATATTAATTCTATCCGAGGGAAAGATACGCATCTGTTTCAGCATAATCTTGATGTTACTATTATGTCAATCATGTTGGCAAACAGGTTAAAGCTTAATAAAAATGAAGTTGCAGAAATTGCAATGGGTGCAATGATGCATGACCTAGGCATGGTTATTATTCCGGAATCAATCAGAGATAAGGGTAAGCGGTTGACGTTTCAGGAGTTTACAATACTAAAAGAACATCCGACGTATGGGTACACGATTTTGAAGGAAAACCCAAGAATCTCTCCTGTTTCAGCTCATATCGCATATCAGCATCATGAAAGACAGGATGGAGCGGGTTATCCGAGAGGACTACATGGAGAGAATAGCTTGCCGAGTCAGAAAAAGCTTACTCAAAGTGCTGGAACAATTCACCGTTATGCTGATATTGTTGCCGTTGCCGATGCCTACGATACTCTTGTTGCACCACGTAACAGCCATGAAGCAAAGAGCCCTGAGGAAGCGATACGTGTACTTATCAGGAGTGCCGGCACACAGCTCAATAAACATGTTGTTGATGCCCTGGTTACTCTAACACCTGCCTTTCCTGTAGGTTCAATTGTTTCGATAGTAGATGCTCCAAAAGAACTTCTCGGTTGTAAAGGTGTTGTGAGTAAAGTGAATCAGCAGCAACTAGATAAGCCCGAAATACTTGTCCTTTTCAATAAAGATGGGCAGAAAATCAAGCCATTTGTGATAGATTTATGCCGTTTTGAGATGGTGAAAATTCAATTTGTGTTAAGGCGCTAAACGCACTTCGCTAAAAAGGAATAATCCTATGCGTTCCATGCTGAAGCTTACCGCAATTCGGAACAATAACAATAAAAAAATAATTGCAAGAAGAGTTGCTGCCGACCTGGCAACGGATATTCATCGGGCAGAAGCATTAATCGCAAGATTACCTCTGGATATTATGCGTAATACACCAGAAGACAAAGTGAAACAAGTTGCATCAGATTATGAAAGGCTTGGCTGTGTTGTTGCAATAATGAAAGACGCGGAACCGCCCAAGGATGAGCCCCCTCCAGTCGTTCAGCAGCCGGAACTACCCCCTGCTCAACATGATAGTTCTTTGCAAGTCACCAAGAAGGTTTTATCGACGGGATTCAGGCTGCATAGCGAATCAGAGGTTAAAAAGTCTCGAATAGCACTGTTTTTCGGGCGTGATATTGTGAGAATATTCATGGTACTCATCGCTTTGATTACTGTTCTGTTTCTGGCATCCCGCTGTCCCGCATTAAAAAAGAGAACCTCTGTAAAGGCTGACGATTCAGTAGGCGTTGTTCAGGAATCTATTCCTGTCCCTGCAGATACAAGTAGCCCTCCTTCTCCGGCATATACTGATTCAGGACTTGCAGCCGTTGAGGAACGGCTGTCAGATGCTGCTGATCCAGAACAAAAGCAGGCTTTGAAAGATACTTTGGCAAATGGCTATTCAAACAAAGGGGATTTCGCCAGAGAGCCTTTGACCAAAATACGGTTTTACCGAATGGCTATAGCATTTAATGTTAATAACGAAGCGGCCTGGGAAGGTCTGATTGATGCTCTTCTTGCAGAGAAGGACAGCTCCGAAGCAGCGGCAAGAGTTCTGGCAGAGAAGCAAAAACGTTTCTTTGAAGTGGATGCTAAACTTGAACAGGTTATGAATAGTCAGGGAGTTGTTATTGATTCTGCAATTATAAAAAAGAATACACTTACATTTTCGTATAGAAGTACCGCAATGACAAGAGAAGAGGTGGAAGATGAGTTTTCTGTACTGAAAAAGAGCATCTTTGACGTCCGGAAGTTCAGGAAGGTAACTGTTACTGCTTATCAGGGCAGAAAAATGGTTACCAGGAGCTGGTTAAAAGAGTAAAATAAAAAACCGCGCCCCTGTTGTACGGGAGCGCGGTTAATTTCAATCGTTAAAACTTAGTACGCTTTATTTGATCTCAGCCAGGCTTCAGAGTTTGCCCAATACTGAGCAGACTCAACAGGCTCTTCATCAATCTGCCAGTACTGAGTCATCATACGCTCTTTAATTCTTGGCTCTTTACCTTTCTTCAGCAGGTATTTCGAAAGATCTTCAACCTTAATTGATGCGGCAGGCTTGAAATCCTTCGACTGCATGTAGAGATAAAGAGATTCAAACAGCGCACAAACTTCAGGCTCATGAGTTTCGAGTCCTGCAAAGTTGAATCCTGAAATCAGCAGTCTTCCTTTACCTACTTTAAGTTCGAAAAGGTATCCGAACTTACGAAGAGTATATGCAGGCTGAAGTTCAGCAAGACCGAACTTGTGGACATCGAAGCGGTCACGGGCAGCTTTGTCATTGCCCTGGATAATCGGCTCAACTTTTACTGGGAAATCATCAAGCGATATTTTATCTGCATCGTTGATAAGTCTGTGGAACTGGAAGTCGATTAAACCCTTGTTCGGGAAAAGGCCGAGAGCTTTATTTTTTCTTATAAAACCACCGAAATTGTGACCGCGATCCCAGATAACTCCCTTGAAACGATCCTGGGTTGCAGGCAGCCAGTATTTTTCAAATGGACCGAATTTGCTTCGCACTTCCGGAACACGGTAAAGCATGAAAACATCGCCGCCCTTTTTAAGGTGGTTCAGTACTTCGGTATCAAAACGGTTGGCAATAAAGAGGCTTTTGCCTGGAAGCGGTTTTTTGCTCTTCTTTACATCAGGATATCTCTTTCTGAGGTCTACCTCGTCCAGGTTGAATACCGTTTTTGTAAAGTTAAGTTTGCCACTTACTTTCGGATAAATCCAAAGCTGCCAGCTGTTAAGTGCAACTTTCTTTCCGTTAGGCATCATCAGCCAGCAGGAGAATAGCGCTTCATCGGCAGCTTTTAGTTCAGGAAACTTAAGATTGATGATTGCAATACGGCGTGAACCGGTTTCATCAAGGTTGATGTTTCCAAGTTCGCCCTTCATTGCGATAGCTTTGCCCTTTTGGGATTTCAGCTCCCAGTGAAATACTGCTTCCCCTGTCAGGCGTTCATCGTAGTTTGACAGATATACAGGTACTGTCAGCTTTGTCTTTTCGGCAAAGCAGAAATCTTTGAATTCTGCAGCCAGAACTGTATCAGCATTGAACTGCATGAAATCTTCAGCCTTTGTAAATTGAAAATCGTCAAAGCAGTCGAGGATGCTGTTGGCATTCTCGTAACGTTCTGTATCAGAAAGCTGGAAGAAGTTATAACCAGAGAGGAGAGAACTTCTGCGAACGCTCTCAAGCCCCTGCTTCCACCACATATACTGATAGTATTTGGAGGATTCAATGCCGCGCTCGTAATAATCTTTCTTGAGCCCTTTTGCATCGATCAGTTTCTGCAGTTCGCCAACCCACCATGGTTTCAGTTCCGGGCAGTATTTATTGAACTTACGGTCAAGATCATCAATGTTGC
>JAEUSG010000656.1 GCA_016788315.1 Fibrobacterota bacterium
GTTATAAAGATTCCTAGGAGAATTAATAGAGCCTTTTTCATGTAATATTATTCGAAAATTTTAAATTCCATATTCATAATATATGTCTTGCGTGGTATATTTCGTACAACTCAGCGTATGGTGAATAAGCGAACATAACGCTCCCGCTAAGCTGCAATTGCGCTACTATAATATAGATATTTCGCAATTGTCAGCTTGAGCGGGGATGTTACATACGCTTTCGCTATGCCCGAATCAGAGCTGTATGCAGTTTTATGGCCCTGCCTTTTGTCTTTAGCGCGCTTCTTCAATTTGTTGTTTCTATTGTCTTAAGATCAAAATGGAAATCTTCGTCATATTTCCCGACATTACCATGAAATACAATGCACTTTATATCAGGACTAGTCAGTAGTTTATAATTTTCATATGAAAAGGTTGGTAAATAAGATGAGATCAAAGAAAATATTACGCCTCCATGAGTGCAAATGAGGATGTTTTTACCTGAATGTTCATTCGTTATTCTGAGTAAAAATGGATTAATCTTTCTTGCCAGTATCTCTTTGGTTTCTTGTTCAGTGCCTTCTCGAAAAGATTCTTCTATTTGAAATGAACATTTTGCTAGTTCACAATAAGGTTTTATGGTATCGATTGCTCTTTTAAAGGGGCTTGAGTATACATAAGAACAATTTAGGCCTAAAATGAAAGGTGCAATTGCTTCGGCATATTTTATACCATGTTTACTTAGAGGTCGTTCATTGTTTTCGAACGTACCTTTTTCTGATTCCGAGTGACGCAATAAGTAGATGTTTGTTTTCGTATTCATATCATACCTTTTTGAAATTTGCGCGCAATGTTTTTGGGCCATAAAATTGCATACAGCTCAGGGCATGGCGAAAAATGCGTATGTAACGCTCCCGCTAAGCTGCGACGGCGCTTCCATAATATAAATATTGCGCCGTTGTCAGCTTGAGCGGGCATGTTATTTGTGTTTTATAAATGCACGAATCAGAGTTGGTTTCATAACCTGCCAGTGCCTTTATATTTAAGCGCGGTCTTGCGTTAGTCATATAAAATTGTGCGGGTTTAGCGATTGGTTAAAACGCAATCCAATTTATATTGATATCTAATGTTTTGGCATGTTTTCATTGATTTTATAAATCAAATCACCCTTTATGTCAATTGGTTTTGTTTGATTGTTGATTATTATTATTTCTTCAATTAAATGTTCATTATAGTTGGCAATTATTTCTGTGCCGGCACATCTTAACAATTCAATATCTTCTTCATTTGCATTTTCATTAAACACACAAGTGAATATTATATTATTTGGCTCCTCTGTGATTTTACAAAAACGTAAAGTAGAAGGTATGTTGTCTAATAATGCACGCATCGCTGAAAGTAACAGGTCTTTTTTATCAATCATTTAATTCTCCGAATATAACGGTCCACTTAATTGAAAACATAATACTTTTTATGTATTATTTGATTGTAAATTAAATTTTATCATAAAATGGTTCGATAAAGAATTGTAATCAGGGTTTGCTATTTTCTTTCATCAGCGCGTGTATTTTGGTATTCTGGCAGGTTTTGAAACCAACTCAGTGCATTAATAAAACGCAAATAACGCTCCCGCTAACCAGCACTGCTTGCGATAATATTGTTCTATTTACAATTAGAAAGCAAGCAGTGTCTGGTTAAGCGGGGATGTTATACAACCGCCAGTCTTAAATCTCCATTCTCGACGGCGCATTCCGAAATTCGTTCATTGTAGAGTCTTGATCTGTCTTTCTGTTCAGCGGCACGTATTCAATTTCTTAAAACAGCCACACCACAGTTACAGCCATGATGATACTCTTTGATGCTCACTTGAAGTTCTTAAATTTCGTGGTGTGTCTTGAATATCTATTATTGCCTTTTGGAAAGGCGAAACTGTGGCTTCCGGCTGTTATCACCAATAAGGTGCAACAAATAAAGAACTACCAATTAAAATCTGTCTTAAAATATTGCATTTAATCTCCGTGCCGCTGATGCATCGCGCATTAATATGCATTAATTCCATGCGCCGTTGTTGTATTGTGCTTTTAGTTTACATGCTGGAGATTTGCGGTTGTATAACATTGAACTTCTGTGGACGGTTGATAAGATAAAAAAGTTAAAAAAAAAGTACAAGAAATGGATAAGTTTTCTAAAAAAAGGGTCTTAATAGTAGAAAAATGCAATAAAATGTTAAATAGGATAATGTTAGATGGAGGATTGAATGGTGGAGATGAGCGATTTTGAGAAGTTTCTATTAGAAGTTAGAAAAGTTCCCTTGAAAAGGGTGAAATTTTATGGTTTTTGGGTAGACTACTTCAAAAGATGGTTAAATCATGACATATTAGACTATGGGTCTGTGGAACAGAAAGAAATAGATGGTTTTATCTCAAAAATAGCGGATAAGCATGAAGATTGGAAGGTTCTTCAGGCAAAAGAAGCAGTTCAGCTGTATCTATACTTCATATCGCAATCGAAACATAGTGCCGTAGTAATAGATAATGGGACAAAAGTTGATACGGTTGATGAGATGGTAAGAATTATTCGTTTGAAACATCTATCATATGCGACAGAGAAGTCCTATGTAGGATGGGTTAAAAGGTTTATTAAATATTGCGATGAACGAGGAGTAATAAATCCTACAGATGAAATAATTGAACAATATCTGACCTCACTTGCCGTAGAAGATAATGTCTCAAAAACGACACAAAATCTAGCTTTTAATGC
The DNA here is from genome assembly GCA_016788315.1 of Fibrobacterota bacterium. Classification (GTDB taxonomy): domain Bacteria; phylum Fibrobacterota; class OXYB2-FULL-49-7; order OXYB2-FULL-49-7; family JAEUSG01; genus JAEUSG01. The sequence goes on from JAEUSG010000656.1 coordinate 2,740, forward strand.
TGTTCTCTTTTATTTCAGACATGTATTAAAACGGCAGATTACATTGACACAAAAATCAATTATTGCCAGACCTGGAAGAAAACTGCCTGTTGTATTGTCAAGGTCTGAAATAGAAAAAATTGTAAGTGTGATGCAGCCGCTTGATCAATTGATTGTAAGGTTACTTTATGGTACAGGTATGAGAATTTCAGAATGCATGGAATTAAGGGTAAAGGATTTAGATTTTGAATCAAACACAATAACTGTACGGGGTGGAAAAGGTGATAAAGATCGTGTTACTCTGATGCCGGCAACATTGATTGAGGAATTAAAGAAACAGTTAATTGATGCACGAAAGGCCTATGATTTAGACAGGAAAGAAAAGAAACCAGGCGTTGCACTTCCGGATGCCTTAATCAGGAAATCTTCAAATGCAGCTATTGAGTGGACATGGTTCTGGGTCTTTCCTGCAAAATCACTCTCTATCGATCCAAGAAGTACTACTATCAGAAGGCATCATATATTTGTAAATAGCATTCAGCGGAGGTTCAAAGAGGCATTAAGAAAAGCGCAAATAGGAAAAGCTGCATCTATTCACACATTGAGACATAGTTTTGCAACTCATTTACTAAATTCAGGCTATGATATTCGTACCGTTCAAGAACTTCTCGGTCACTCACATTTAAGTACAACAATGATCTACACTCATGTATCAGAGCGAAATAAATTAGGTGTTGTCAGTCCACTAGATAAATAGATTATTATCACACCGTAGTGCAGGGCCTATGTGCCCTGCATCTATCTATCCCAAAAATTGTTTTTAGAAAACTATCACGGACGCGGTCATCGAGCACATGCGAATGTAGAGATGTGAGTCGAGATGACCGCTTTAGTGTACTTACAAAGATCATATCTTGTCTTTGCGGTTGCTGAGCTTAGAATTAAGAGTAGCATTCACGGTCGAAGCCACCGTAGCTAGCTGAAAGTTATATTTATTAGTATTATGCAGACTATAAACTATAATCCAATTGGAATATTTCACTGTTCAGGAACTTCAGCAGTTCTTGCACCAAGGCAGGGTGTACTTGCAAAAGGAAGAACGGGAAGAATAGAGCTGTTTTCAAATATCTCTTTAGATATGTTAAGCGATCTTGAGGGTTTTACGAAAATATGGCTCTTGTTTCATTTCCATAAATCAAAAGGCTTTTCATCAAAGGTTGTACCACCGCATAGAGATACTGCTCGAGGGCTGTTTGCAACAAGAGCACCTCGAAGACCTAATGCATTAGGGATGAGTGCAGTAACACTTGTCAGTATAGAATCAAACATCATTACAGTATCTGAACATGATCTTCTGGATGGAACGCCGATATTGGATATTAAGCCATATCTACCATATGCAGATTCATTTCCTGATGCAAGATCTGGTTGGGTTGACGAAGCAAAAAGTATTGAGAAGCGATACAAAGTCGAATTTGAGAAAGATACCTTACTGAAAAGTGAATTTATCGGTAAGCTTTACGAAATAGACATCAAGCTTTTATTGGATGATCAGCTCTCTCTCACTCCTTTGGGTAATAAACGAAAAAGAATAGTGGAAGATAAAAAGAACAATGGATTTTATCTCTTTTCATGGAGAACCTGGCGATTCAGATATTGTGTAGAGGAAAACAAGGTGATCATTGTTGATATCTTTAATGCAGTTGCAGATAAAGATTGTTCTAAAGAGCCCGACGAAAAAGAGAGAAAAAAATATCGGGCTGAATTTAAATGCGAATGAAAACCGATTCTA
>JAEUSG010000675.1 GCA_016788315.1 Fibrobacterota bacterium
CAAAATGTTTCACACCTGAAAGCTTAGCTATTTCTGCCTGTACCATTTTTAAAACTGCATTATCAGGATTTCCCACCTGATTAAAGACAACCCCGGTGACTTTCAACCCAACAGATTTCAAAGACTCTACCGTTAAAAGAGTGTGGTTGATAGTCCCAAGTTCAGCTCGGGCAACAACCAAAACAGGAAATCCGATCTCAACCATCAAATCTCTCATGCTCTTTTTTTTCGATATCGGAACTAAAACACCGCCGGCACCTTCAATGAGCATGTTTCTATGTCGTTTCATAAGAATATACAAAGTGCTGAGCAGATCGTCAAACCTGATTTCTCTTCTTTCTAAAGATGCCGCAATTGATGGAGCTTGAGGCGCCTTAAATTTATAAGGCACAACATACTCTTCGCCATCAACTTTCATCCATTTTTTATATACGGCATAATCGCCAAAATCACTTTCAATTCCGGTCTGAACAGGCTTTATAACCCCTACATCATAGCCAAGATGCTGCAGCACACGGCCAAGTTGTGATGTTACTACAGTTTTCCCAACCCCTGTATCTGTTCCGGTTATAAAAAGACCGCCCATTATAAGCCTATTTTTCTGATTTCAGCTATCAACAGCTGAACGTTATCTGTACTGTGATTTGCATTAACAGAGACTCTTAATCTCGAAGCGCCTCTCGCTACGGTCGGGAACCTGACTGCTGGAACAAACATACCCTTTGCCAACAAAATTTCAGAGATTTCAACACATTTTTTTTCATCGCCGACAACAATTGGAATTATAGCAGAAACTGCATTTTTGTCAACAATTTTTGCCAACTGCAATAAATACTCACGCTTGTCGACTGCCCCTTGTGCCAACTCCACCCCTTTTATTGATGCGGCGATAACAGAGGGTGGCAGTGCTGTTGAAAAAACAACTCCCCTGACACTGTTTAGAAGATATGACTCAGCAGATGCGTGTCTGGATGCAACAAATCCGCCAAGACTGCCAAGCGCCTTTGAGAATGTAGATGTTGTATAATCGACTTTATCTGTGAGGTTTAATTCAGCAACAACCCCGGCCCCCATTGGTCCTATTACACCGGTAGCATGAGCCTCGTCAATAAGAGTTTCGGCTGAATATTTTTCTGCTAGATAAACAATTTCATTTAATGGGGCTATGTCACCATCCATACTGAATACCGAATCCGTTACGATTAGCCTGCGCCTGTATCTCTCTGAACGTTTCAACACTTTTTCAAGACAATTCATATCTGCATGTTCATATACAAACAGCCTCGCTCCTGACAGCTTTGCACCATCCACAAGACTTGCATGAACCAATCTGTCAATAATCACTGCATCACCTTCCTTAATCAATGTCGGAATTAGCGATACGTTAAGGGCATAGCCGCTGGATGCAACAAGCACAGATGGAACTTTTTTAAAATTTCTTAGACTACTTTCCAATTGCATATAGAGATCTGAGTTTCCGCTAATAAGCCGTGAGCTTCCTGAACTGGTACCGAATCTTTGTGTGGCTTCCGAAGCAGCCTGAACCATCTCCGGATGTCTGCGCAATCCAAGATAATCGTTACTTGACATATCTATTACATCTGAAGAGAGCAAACGCAACTTGCGTAACAGTCCCGACTTTTCTATTTCGCTCTGAGAATTTTCCATCCAGTGTGGCATAGAATTAAATTTTCCCTATAATAACGGCAGCAATATGTCCACCAAATCCAAAGTTAAGAGATAATATATATGGGCTCTTCAGTTCACCTGTTTCAGCTGACAGATTCAGACTACACAAAGGATCTGGCGATCCATAAAGCAGAGATGATGGAATTATCCGCCTTCGAACGGCATCAGAACAGATTACCACTTCTACAAGAGCTGAACTGCCCAATAAATGGCCAAATTGAGGTTTTATTCCAAAACAGGGAACGTCATAACTGCCAAATACAGCACGGACTGCATTTGCTTCTGCCAGGTCATTATTAACAGTAGCAGTTCCATGCAAACAGACAGCACCAATATCTTTTGGTGACAGTGATGCACTTTTTAAACACCTGATTATACATCGTGCAATAT
>JAEUSG010000719.1 GCA_016788315.1 Fibrobacterota bacterium
TTGTTCTTTCAACTCATATTTCTCAAAAACTTGGGGGCAGGATTATTATTTTTTCTGCCAAATATGGTTTTTTAAATCCTAATGATGAAATACCTGGATATTATGATGTTACTTTCTCACGTCAAAATGATCCTTACATAAGTATGGAGGTCCTTAGAAATCAAGCCATGCAAATGGAATTGTTACATTATAAAGAAGTTTATATTTTATGCAGTGAACCTTATCATCAAAGAATAAAAAATATTTATGCGGAGTTTCCCGTAAAGTTTTATAATCCTATCCTTGATTCTTATACTTTGAAGGATGTGTGTTACGTTCTTAGAATCCGCTGCAAAAGTGAGATTTTCGAAGCAACTGAAGGGTTTAAGGTAAGATTTAGGAAATCGAGATAGGTTAGAAGGGGTAATTTTTATCTTTTTGCCTGAATTTGAGGCAGTTTTGATAAGCTTTAGACACACTTATCCTATAGCCAACCGAGAACATCGTTTAAGATTATAGGCCATCGCAAGCAAATCGAGATGGACTTGGTTTTTAATCCAACCCGTGTATTTAGCTTTCCTATATCCAAAGAGAGTTTTGAGATGAGCAAATGTTCTTTCAACGCCTATGCGAATGCGAGAGTTCAGTTTATTTAAGACCTTTACGGCCTCACTCATCTCTTTGCCCTTGGGCTTCTTATGCAAAATCCCATCCTTGATGCCATGAGTTCTTAAAAGATTTCGATTCTCCCTTGAACTATAAGCCTTATCTGCATACACCTTTGTCTCAGTCCCATCTAATACAGAAGCCAGCACATTTCCATCATAGATATCTGCAGAAGTTGCCTTGGTCTTTCGGATCAGACCTGCTTTAGTTGTCGAGAGATGAGCTTTATAACCGTAGGTGTATTTCCCTCTCTTCTTTGTCCATCCTGCCTCTGAATCAAGAGGATTTTGCTCGCCTCCTGGAGGTGGTGCATAGGCTGACTCAATCACTGTTGCATCCACAATGGATCCTCCAGACCAGCTCATTCCTTTGGCACGGAGTTCATCATTGACCATTTGGAGAAGTTTTTCGCTTTGTCCTTGAAGAAGATTGCGAAACCTTAAAATTGTCGTAGCATCGGGAAGGCTAGATTCTAGTCCAAACCCACAAAATCGTCGAAAAGAGAATCGATCATAGAGCATTTCTTCCATATCACGATCAGATAAATTATAGAGATTTTGTAAGATCATGATTCGAAACATGCACAATTCATCATAAGGGGGACGACCGTCTGAAGATCGATCGAGAACTTTCTTCAACCTATATCTGAATCTTTCCCAATGAATGAGTGAATACATTTTATCTAAATCACTGACTCGCCTTTGGGTCACAAGGAGCTCTGCAAATGACATTTCTAGTCCTTTCCTTAAAAGAGTAGACTCTTGTCATCTTACCATTCCACTCAACCTTTTGCAGCAGCTTCTATTAATCATAGAACAAAAGATAAAGGTTCAGAGGTAAGAGTCTTCAACCCAAACACTAAA
>JAEUSG010000736.1 GCA_016788315.1 Fibrobacterota bacterium
AACTGAACTGCTGCTGTATTGTTATTACCTGCCAAATCCTGTGCTACACCTGCTGCAACATCTACAGTTACGGCTGCGTCTGTTGGACTAACTAGAACAGTCCAAACTTTGTTTGCGGTTGTATTTGTAAAAGCTGAAAGAGTAGCATTTACCGTTGTAATATCACTAATATCAAAACCGGTAACATCTTCGTTGAACGTAACCGTAACAGTGAATGGAGCATTAAGTGGATTTGGTGCGATAGAACTTAAAGCTACTGTAGGTTGTGCGATATCATAAATTCGCGTCAGCTGAGTCGCTGCAGTATTCCCATTTGTTGCTGCGTCAGTTGCCACACCAGCGGCAACGTCTACGGTAACATTAGCACCGGTTGGAGTTACAAGTACGGTCCATACTCTATTTGCTGTTGTGTTTGTGAATACTGATAGAGTTGCATTTCCCACTGTGATATCACCTACCACAAATCCAGCGACGTCCTCGTTAAATGTGACAGTAACCGTAAACGGAGCATTAACAGATGCGGATGATGGAGAACTGAGAACAACTGTTGGTTGAGTTGCATCGTAGGTTCTGGTTAATGGTGTAGGAGCTGCATTATTTCCATTTGTTGCGGCATCAGTCGCTACACCAGCTGGTACATTAACTGATACATTTGCTCCCGTTGGTGTTACCAAAACGGTCCAAACTCTGTTTGCTGTTGTGTTTGTGAAAGCTGACAAAATGGCATTGGCTACAGTAATGTCACCGACAGCAAATCCTGTCATATCTTCATTGAAAGTTATTGTGGCGGTAAATGGAACATTAATGGGATTTGGTGCAGCTGAAGTAATTGCAACATTTGGAGCGGTTGCGTCATAAATCACCGTGACAGGTGTGGCTGCTGTATTATTATTACCTGCTAAATCCAGTGCAACTGATGCATTAATAGAAATCATAACATTAGCAAGACCTGTAGGCGTTACATTAAATGTATAAGTTGTACCCGCTCCAGCAAAACCGGAAACAGAACCATTTGCTACAGTGATGTCTCCGGAAGTAAACCCTGTCACAGACTCATTAAAAGTTGCCGTTACAGCAAAGGGGGTTGTGTTGTTCTTGTGGGTTGGTGCACCTGTTATTGCAACTGTCGGAGCAGTTGCATCATAAATTACAGTCACTGGAGTTGCGGCGGTATTATTATTTCCAGCTGCATCCTGAGCTACTGCTGCATTAATTGATATTACTACATTTCCTGTTCCTGTAGGTGTTACATCAAAATTATAAAGCAGCCCCGCACCAGTCAAATTTGATACACTGCCGTTTGTGACAGAGATATCCCCTGCTGTGAATCCTACAACATTTTCGCTGAATGTTGCAGCAACACTGAATGATGTTGTGTTGTTTTTGTACGCCGGCGCCCCACCAATGGACACCGTGGGTGCCGTATTGTCAAACAATATCGTTACTGGTGTAGATGAAGCATTGAAGTTAAGCATTACATCCTGAGCTACATTTGCTGGAATAGAAACATTGATATTTCCGGCACCTGTCGGAGTTATATCAAAAGTGTAATTTGCACCTGAACCGGCGAAATTGGATTTCGTGCAATTTGTGGCAGTTATGTCGCCGATTACAAATCCAGCAACGCTTGTACTGAACGAAACACCCAGACTTATTGGTGCAAGTGTATTTACAACTGTCGGTGCTCCAGTCACATCAACAGAAAGCACAGAGGCATTATATGTTACATTGATATTTGAAACTGTTGTAGCAACATTACCTGCTGCATCTGTTCCAGTGAATGAAACGGTATAGATTGCTCCATTTACAATAACAGGAGGGTCTGCCAGGAAAATGGACGAATGGGCTCCTGCGTTCAGTTCTGTTCCGGCAAGATTACATATATGCGGAGATCCTGCATCTGCTGCTCCTGCTGTTCTAGTCCATGTGATTATACCACTTGTGATATTTTCCGAAAGTGTATAAGAAACCCTTGAAGAGTTGACAACAGCATTGGTTGCAGGTGCTGTTAAAGTAAACGCTGGAGAGGTGATATCATATGTAACATTTGTCTTTGTAACTGGCAAAGCAGCATTGCCAGCCAAATCAGTACCATTAATTGCGATTGAATAAATAGAGCCGCTCATAAGAACGGGAAAGTTGGTGATCTGATAATTTGCCCTTGCTCCTGCTGTCAATTCACCTGCTGTAAGTGTTTTTACCTGCGGAGAAAGAGGATCAACTACTCCGCCAGTCCTTGTCCAGGTGATTGTACCTGAAGCAAGATTTTCTGGAAGAGAATAGGATACATTTGTGTTACGTATGTATGCGTTATCATTAGGAGCAGTGAATGTAAGAACCGGAACAGATGCGTCATATCTTACATTTGTGTTTGAAATCGTTACTGCGGCATTATTTGCAAGATCGCGTCCGGCAAATGATACGGTGTATATGGCACCATCCACAAGAGCTGGATTATTCGTGAGAGTGATATTGTTATGAGCACCTGCTGTCAACTCGCTGCCGGTTAAAGCCTTAATGTGCGGCGAAGATGGATCAGCAGTACCAGCACTCCATGTCCATGTTACTGTACCCTGCGAAAAGTCAGTTGAAAGCGTATATGAAACTTTTGTATTGCTTACTGAGGTGCCAGTTAATGGCGCTGTTCCGGTAATTGTAGGTATAGTGACACTGTAATTCAAATTTGTTTCTGTAACGGCAACTGCATCATTTCCCGAACGGTCAGTTCCTGTGAACGTCATGCTGTAAATAGCACCGGGAACAAGCGCAGGCGCATTCGTAAGCAGAACATTTGTTCTAACTCCAGCTGTAATTTCAGTCGAAACAAGATCACAAACTCTCGGTGATGCAGGATCAGAGGCGCCACCGGTTCTTACCCATGTAATTTTACCGGCAGTAAGCTGCTCCGACAAAGTATATGATACTCGTGCGGAATTTATGAAAGAGTTTGTTGTTGGCGCAACAGCAGAAAAAACAGGAGCAGAAACGTCATACCAAACATTGCCACTGGCCTCCTGTATAGCCGCGTTGCCCGCTTTATCTGTTACATTATAGTAAACTGCATACCTTGCGCCATCTACAAGTGCGGGATTATCACTAAGAACAATATCTGTATGTATTCCTGCAGCTAACTCTCCTGCTGTCAGCACCTGAACATGAGGAGATGCAGGATCAGCATTACCAGCAGTCTGAAGCCATCTTATTGTTCCGCTGGCACACTCTTCAGAAAGTGTATATGAAACCTTTGTGTGATTTACGTATGCGTTCGGAATAGGTTTTACACTTGATATAAGTGGCAAGGTCACATCATACGTGATACCGGTATTGTTTACCTCCACAGCAGCTGTACCGACATTGTTAACACCATTAAATGATACTGTATATATTGCGCCGTCTATCAGTGTTGGACTGTTTGCCAACAAAATATTTGTATGAGCTCCTGTTGTCCTTTCGGTCGCAATCAGTGATTTGACATGAGGCGAACCGGGATCAGCTGTACCTCCTGTCCTGGTCCACGTAATAGTACCCGAAGAAAGAGCCTCTGAAAGAGTATAGGTTACCCTTTTATTGTTTACAAATGCACCCGTAACCGGAGCAGTAGCAGATATTACAGGAGGAGATACATTATATGTTATGTAAGTCTTTGTTACAGCAACAGCCGCATTACCGGCCAAATCAGTTCCATTAACAGTGACATTGTAAATCGATCCATTGTTCAGCGTAGGAGCATTTGTCAACGTAATATCAGAATGTACACCAGAAGCTAATTCACCGCCAGTCAATGATTTAACATGCGGAGACAGTGGATCCGCAACGCCCCAGCCTCTTGTCCATGTTACAGTACCTGATGCAAGCGCTTCAGAAACTGTGTACGACACTCTGGTATGATTAACCATTTCGTTATTTATCGGCGTAACTGATGAAATAAGCGGAGGAGTTACATCATAGGTAACGTTTGTATTTGTTACAGGTATAGAGCTATTACCCGCGAGGTCGTACACATTAAGCTCAACTGAATAAATTGCGCCATCTACAAGAACAGGGTTATTTACAAGCATATAATTAGTTCTTGTCCCGGCTGTAAGTTCAGAAGCAACAAGATTGACAGTCTGCGGTGAAGATGGATCCGCTGTACCTCCCGTCCGTGTAAACTTAATTGTACCAGATGCGCATGCTTCAGATATGGTATAAGAAACGTAAGCGTTTCTCCTATAGGCGTTGGTGGCCGGAAGAGTTAATGTAACAACCGGAGGAGTTGCATCGTACCAGATATTTGCATTTGAAACATTTGCAGCAGCATTTCCATCAAGATCACTGCCGCTGAACATAACAGTGTATCTCGTTCCATCAACAAGAGTCGGTGCATTTGTAAGCGTAATATCAGAGTGAATCCCACTTAAAAGTTCAGTACCGGTCAGAGCTTTGATATGCGGAGAATTTGCATCAGCGTTACCAGCAGATCTGGTCCATCTAACAGTACCGCTTAAAAATTCCTCCGATAGAGTATATGATACCCTCGTGTGGTTCACGTAAGCATTTGGAATAGGTGTCGTAGATGTGATGGTTGGCGCGGCAAGATTATAAGTAACTCCTGTTCGGGTTACTGAAACTGCATTGTTTCCTGCTAAATCCATTCCGGCAAATGTCACATCATATATTGCCCCATCAACAAGAAGCGGACTGTTATTGATTATGTAATTTGTTCTAACAGCCACACCCATCTCGGCGGCTGAGAGTGATTTTACATGCGGAGAATTAGGATCCGGTGAGCCTCCTGTCCTGGTCCAGGTAATTGTCGCTGTTCCGAATGTCTCTGAAAGAGAATACGATACAGCTGCTGATGTCTGTACAGAAGAGTTTGCGGGTGCGGAAAACGTAATAACCGGTGCCGTTACATCGTACCACACATTACCATTGGTTTCCCATGCAGAGGCATTTCCAGCAAGATCAGTCCCCCAAAATTGAACAGTATATCTTGTTCCATTTACAAGCGTAGGAGGATTCGTAAGCGTGATATTGTTATGAGTTCCGCTGGCAAGTTCGCTTCCTACAAGCACCTTTGTTTGCGGCGATAAAGGATCTGCAGCTCCTGCAGACCAGGACCACCTGATATTCATGCTTGAGAAAGCTTCCGATAGCGTGTATGAAACTTTGGTTGAATTCGTATATGAGTTTGGTACAGGAGCTACATTTGATATTACGGGTATCATTACATCATAAGTAACTCCCGTAATAGGTGCAGGAACTGAAGCATTACCAGCTAAATCTATTCCAGCAAATGTAACAGTATAGATGGCACCATCTACGAGTGTAGGCGGATTTACAAGTGCAATGTTGTTATGTGCACCCGCAGCAAGCTCAGTGCCAACCAAAGTCTGCGTTCTAGGAGATCCGGGATCAGAAGTACCACCAGTCCTGGTCCAGGTGATAGAGCCGGAAGCAAGAGCCTCGGAAAGGTTATATGTTACATTTGCAGTTCTTACAGAAGTACTGGTCAATGGAACTGTTACTGTAAAAACAGGAGTGGTAACATCATACTTAACATTTGTATTAGAAACATTAGCGGCAGCATTACCAGCCAGATCATTTCCAGCGAACCTAACAGTATAGTATGCTCCGTCAACGAGAGGTGGAATACTTGATAATGTTATATCATTATGGGCACCAGCAGTCAATTCTGCGCCAACAAGATTTACCGTGTGCGGGGAAGCAGGATCTGCAACACCGGCTGACCAGGCCCACCTTACGTTACCAGATGAAAAGTTCTCTGACAATGTATACGAAACCTTAGTATTTGGTGTGCTTGTTGATGGTGCTGGAGCAGTAGCAGAAATTGTAGGTAGATATGCATCAAAAGTAACATTCGTCTTTGTAACTGTAACAGCTGCGTTTCCTGCACGATCAACTGCTGTAAAAGTTACTGTATAAATAGCTCCATCTACAAGCGATGGGTTGTTAGCCGGCGTATAATTTGTTCTTGTGAAAACTCCACCCGTCCCTCTTTCTGCTGCAATCAAGTCTACAGTATGCGGAGCTGCTGGATCCGGAGAGCCTCCGGTTCTTGTCCAGGTTATCGTAGCAGTTGCGAGGACCTCTGATATCACATATGAAAGATTGGTATTTCTTACATACATATTGTTATCAGGAAGTGTCATAGTGAGCACAGGTGCAGTCACATCGTAATACACATTATCATTTGTAATAGTTGTTGCCGCATTTGCAGCCATATCTGAACCGCTGAATTGAACGCGATAGCGAGTTCCGTCAACCAGATCCGGTACGTTGGTAATTACAAAGTCGTTATGATCACCTGATGTTAACTCCCCTCCTACCAGCGCTTTTATATGAGGTGACCCTGCATCAGCAGCTCCACCTAAGCGTTCCCAGCGGATTTGGCCGACAGAAAAATCTGTTGAAAGGGTATATGTCACCTTTTTATTATTGACATAAGTATTTGGTTCCGGCGCGGCATTAGTTATTGTTGGCGGTTGTGCAATGTATGTAACATTATTGACTGTTACTGCTGATGCAATATTTCCAGCCCTGTCAACACCATTAAACACAACAGAATATATTGCACCATGAGTTAAAGGCGGAGCTTGAGATAAAAGAATATTATTCTTCAATCCTGCAGTGAGTTCGGTTCCAAAAAGTGTTGACGTATGCGGTGAAAGAGGGTCTGCCTCTCCCCCTGTTCTTGTCCATACAATAGAACCAGAGAGAAGCGTTTCAGAGTTCGTATATGTTACTCTGCTGCTGTTTCTAAAAGCAC
>JAEUSG010000789.1 GCA_016788315.1 Fibrobacterota bacterium
ATACTTCCTATTTTTAGCAAGAAGGGAAATCATTTCAGCATATCCCTCACGACTCTTAAATTGATTAAGCTGTGTTACTAGTGCTTCCGCATCGACAAACTGTCCTCTGTACATTTCGCAAAGAGTGGCAGCTTTAGAGACCTCAGCATTATAAGCAACTGACGACTTAAACTTGCCGTATAGTCCATATCCCTCGCCTATCTGCGCCGGCAACTTTTTCTTTATCTCCTCTGCAGCTGCTGCAAGGGTCTGATATGCGCCGTTTTCCGGAAGTGATGCAATTGCAGTCTCACGTGCAGGCATTTCAGAGAGTTCCTTTAATACAGAAGGTATAATAACACAGCGCGCATTAAAATCATTTACAAACTGCACCAGCGTATGATATTCTGCAGAAGACTCACGACCTACTGCACTATTAAGACTGTCAACATATGGCAGAGCTTCTAATTCACACAACTTGGAATCATAGGGTAGAATATCGCTTTTTGTTGCAAGAAGATCATTATAGTAAGGGATGACAGTATTCAATCTGCCATTCATGAGTGTTCTGCTCTCAGTTGTAATATTTGCGGGAAACCTTGATTTTTGATTACAGAAGGCGATAAAATCTTTCAGATATGAAAGAAAGGCAGATACACCTGTCCTGCTCTCCATCTCCTTCTTAGCAAAATAAAGAACCTCAAGCCAATCCGCCTGAAACTGTTTTTCCTCCTCCACCTCTTTTTTCAACGCAACATAATCCCTGTATGCAGGATCTGCAGAATTCAAAATTGACTTTGGGAAAATTGATTCAATCGCAAGTAATTCTGCATGAACCTTTTTGATCTCTGAATATGATTTTTCTACTGCCTGAATAATTTTTGCGAAATTATAATCCGACGAAAAATGAAAAGAATATCCTAAATTCTGATATTCTGTGCGGGAAACCTTATTGTCTTTGTAAGCAGCCTTAAAAGCAGTATGATGGTTCTCAAACTTGAACCTCCATTGCGGTACATATCTGTATTTCAATCTCAGACTCACATCTGCCGGAACAGTATCAAGCAATAAAAAATATTCCGGTGTTCCGCTGTGTACTGCATATACACACATGTTATCTGGCTTCTGCGCTTCATTTGCAATCAAAATACCAGGCTTTGACTTTTTAACAAGGTCCGAAGTAAAGGCCGGCCGGAGGCTCTTTACCGATGGAACTTCAACGATCAGGTAAAAATGTTTCTCTGATGGCGCTGGAAAGGAAATGAAATACTTCTTACCCTGTTTTAGTTCAAAATCCTTTTCCTTGATTTTAAGTTCCTGGTAACCCTGCTCAACAGAAGATGGCAGAGGGAACGGCTGCAGCTGTTTATAAACAGCGCATCCGGCAAAGAGAAAAATAGATAAAGAAACAGCAATAAAACGGCTATTTAACAAAAACTGCTTTAGACTCAAGTTTTTTACCCTCCGAAGTAATCTGAATCACATATACACCAGCAGAGACTGCTTTTCCAGAGCTGTCTTTTCCATCCCAGCTGAAATGATAACCGTTTCCTGATAAGACTAATTCTTTTTGATCAAAAGTTCGAATACATGAACCAGCTGCTGAAATTACCGATATGTTCGCATTTTTGGGTTCCTTGCCGGACAACGTAAATGAAATAACAGCTGCTGGATTAAATGGGTTAGGTGATATAGTAATTTTAGAGTTATTGCTATTGTCAGTAACTTTTTTTTCAGCTCCTATTGACAAACTAAGCGGGAAGCGCACCCGATAATATCTCTCTTTTTGGTAACTCCTGCCTTCTGTTTCACGAACATAGGTAGTTGCCGGATATGATTTCATTATTACCGCTTTAAAAATGACTTCAAATGGCTGCTGCACAGATATAGTGCGTGTCAATGCCATCTGAGCCGAAAGAACATTCCTAGTTATATCAAGCGGATAGTTTCTGCATCCTTTATACATAATACCGGGCTTATTCTGACCACTAACCGGAACAACAGGATGCCAGGTTCCAACAGACCCCGGATCCAGATGCTCGGATAGCCTGAACCATAATGAGAAAGTCTCTCCTGTTTCTATTTTGCCGTTGCCGTTTCCAGTTCCTTCATTGATACTAATCGACTCTGTATAGTTCCTGCCGCCAAATCTGTTTGCCTTGAACACAGTCAGACTCTGCGTACTTCCATCAAAGACTTTTATATTAGTCGAATCAATATCAATGATCGTATCTATAATATTAACCTGTATTAGATGCTCTTTGGCAGTATCTACACCGCCACCAGTAAACCCGACTTTAATGAACCCGACTCTTTTGTCAACAGCATCAATTGCAGTAGCTGTCCGCTCCACAATTGATGGATCAATAGTTCCCTTTATAACGGCCAGCGTATCCATTTTTTTTGCAGTTTCGGCTGCAATTGACGGAACTGCTATTTCACTTCTCGAAACTGTGATTAAAGATGACTTGGATGTAGTTTTAACTTTAACAGATGAAAGTATCTGCTGCGACAGATTCAATAT
>JAEUSG010000797.1 GCA_016788315.1 Fibrobacterota bacterium
TGCACCTGTGTCAAGTTTAAACTGTGGAAAGGCCATGCAGATGTCACGTTCAAGATGAGCGGTTCTGTCATTACCGATTGACGGAGTGACAGGGCCGCGCATGCCGGCATTTTTCATAAACTTAAGAAGAGAATCAAAGGCATGGAATTCCACCTTAAGATGTCCGTTGTCGTTTATGACCTGTATACTGGTGTCGCTGCTGTAAATGCCGGGATAAACGCTTCCATAGCCAAGAAAGAACTGCACCGCATCTACTCCATGTGCCTTCATATCGTTTGCGGTTGCCTGATTTATGGTTCTGTAAGAACCGACAAACGCTCCACATGAAAAATCGGTGAACTGTCTGAGGCTGTATGGACGTATTCTCCATTTTACATTGAGTGTACAGGCAGTTGATCCTCCTTCAACCTTGAGTTTCACATTAAAACTGCCGGTATCAGTTCTTGAGTTCGATTTTGCAGTAATGACAAAGTATGTAATAGCAGCAGTTGAAGATGGAAGGGGGGATGAGTATGGTTTCAGAAAAAGTGGAGACCTTCTGGTATTTAAAGAATCTAAAGGGGCAAACTCCACGTACTTGATGTCAAGATTTCCAGGGTGACCCGATAGAGGCATAACGGAAATTCCTGATTGTGCAGTTTTAGATTTTATGGAAATAACAAAGCTTTCATGTTCTTCTATTGCCGAACTGATTGTAATTGTGTCTCCGCCTGAAGGTTGTGCGGTTTCTGAAATGGTCTGCATAAGGGAGTTTAGTCTTGCTGTGTACAGTGAGTTATCAGCAGGAGAAGCGGAGATGTAAGAAACGATCAGGCCGGTCAAAACAAGGGTACGAAAATACATAAAAAACCCCCATAGAATTATATTTTACATGTCTAACTTAAACGCTTTGATGAAAGCCATACCAATATATATAATTTGAGCCTCAGTTACTTAAATAAGGAGGTTTTCATGAAACAACTAATCATCCTCGTTTCACTCTGCTCTGTGATCTTCTCAGCACCTATTGTAGAGCTTACTGTAAAGGAAAGAATGGGACAGGCACGAACCGGTGAACCGGTTACTACCGGAGTACCGCTTCCTAATGGATTGCTTACAGATGTCAATAATCTGGCACTAACTGATGCTGCCGGCAATAAGGTTAATTGTGAATTCCGTAAAGTAAGTGAATGGCACAATAACACCTCTGTAAAATGGGTTCATCTTGATTTTCAAACCTCTCTTGCTGAGAGCGGATCTGTCAAATACGTTCTGCATGACGATGCCTCAAAACATGCCATCACCGGTTCAACGCTGACAGTAACAGATCAGGGTTCAAGATTTGAAGTTAATACAGGAAAGATTAAATTCTTTGTAAAGAAAGCAAATTACAATGTTATTGACGAAGCACTTATTGGAACAGACACCATAATTACTCCGCATAGCCGTGGTCTGGCACTTAAAATTGGTTCAAACGAATATCTCTCCTCGTCTGATGCTTCTAGCACAACAACAATTGAACGTCAGGGCGGCATGGCTGTCTGTATCAAGTCAGAAGGATATCTGAAAATGGGTGCATCTTCGTCAGGTCTCTTTTTCCAGTCCAGAATTTATGCATACAATAACTCTCCAGTTATCAAGTATGTGCTTGCATTCGAACTCCATAAGTCGATGGTTAAGGATTCCATTGTTGTCAAATCGCTCTTTATTGACCTTCCTACAAAGTTATCGAATGCAACCGCTACGCTTGGCGCTCCAACGGCACCTCAGTCGGCAGCATTAGCAGCCGGCGATACATCTTATGTAGTTGCCAGTAATCCATTCACAATTGCAATGGGTGCAAATGATGCAAAGGTGTTTTACAAGTTTGGCGGCAAGGCAACTGGTAACGGAGATGCCATGGTTTCAAGTACCCATTTCCATGACAAGGCACTTGGATGGGGCTCTCTGTCAAACGGGTCCAAGGGATTTGCTTTTTCATTCAGAGATTACTGGCAGCAGAACCCAAAATCTCTTGAACTGTACGGCAGCGGTCTTTGCCGTATAGGTCTTTATCCTGAACTGCGAAATGGTGAATTCTTAGATCTCAAATGGTATTCCGGAATGGCCAGAACTGTTGAAATGCGTTTGGCGCTGATTAAAAATGAAAATTCAAATGATGTCAAGGCGTTGGTTCACGGTATTCAAACACCGCTGCTTGCCATAGCACCGCCCTCATGGTACTGCTCTGATACACGTGCTTTCGGACTGCTTGTTGAGAGGGATACATCAAAAATCAAGCAACCGTACCAGA
>JAEUSG010000804.1 GCA_016788315.1 Fibrobacterota bacterium
AGCAAGCATGAGGCGTATTTGATATGAAATATCAAGGACAATTCCCAATATTCAACCTTTCAGCCGTAAAAACCTATCCCTTATCAACCCGCGATAACAAAGTTAATCTCGAGGATTATGTTAATCTTGACCATCTAAAGAGGTCACCATATCACAGATGCAAAGAACCATGGTTCAGAAACGGCAAGAAAGGAGCAGGGGAAGACCAATCGATTGGCCTTGAAGAGTTGGCAAACTATACAGTAAAATGTTTCAGAGAGAAAAAACCGATAATCGTTCTTTCTGGTGCCCATTTTATAAAAAACGGCCAGAGCCCAATCTGTCTTGAATTAATTCGAAGGGGAATAATAACCCTCATAGGCACAAATGGAGCTGGAACAATTCACTCGCTGGAACTCGCATTAACCGGCGCCTCTTCAGAATCAGTGCGGGATGCTCTTCCCAAAGGTGAATTTGGAATGGCTTTTGAAACAGGTGCCTATCTTAACAACGCAATTAAACTTGCACACAGCAAAGGCTTTGGTTATGGTGAAGCAATGGGACGGCTTTATGGGGATGCATCATTCCGTAAAGCTGTTATTGATGAAACATTTGCTTCACACAGAGATGACACCAGATACCTGAAACCGTACGATGGCTTTCCACATGCTGATGACAATGTGTTTGCTGTAGCCTGGCGTAAAGGTGTTCCTACGTGCGTATTTGGAATGATCGGAACGGATATAATAGACCAGCATGACACCTTCGACGGTGAAGCAAAAGGAGCTGTATCCGGCGCAGACTTCCTTATCTTTACAGAAGAGATCTCAAAGTGCACAAACGGAGGAGTCATTCTCAACATCGGTACTGCAGTTATGGGACCGGAGGTTGTTCTTAAAGCAGTATCGATGGCTGCAAATGTAGGCAGAAAACCGGATGGACTCTGGACAGGAGACTTTGACATACGCCCATTTGTCTTTGACGATGATGTACGTGATGAAAACCACTACTACTATTATATGCGCGATCAGAAATCGATAGCAACCAGAATACCGAAAGTATTCGGAGGTAACGGCTTCTACTTTCAGGGAATGCACGAAGATACCCTTGTACCATTTTACCAACATATTCTTAAAGCGCTCGGAGAGAAGGAATAAATTTATGACACAATTCGAAAAAGAGGCTCTGGACATACTGGAAACCGAAGCAATACACAAAGTCAACTCCCTCGGCGGGTATGGGCCAAACGGCGAGGCAGTTTATTATGGCCACCCTGTAAATTGTCCTTCCGTTCTTGTCGAGAGCCGTCACAATGCAAAAGCGACCTTCATGAGCAACGGCTCTGTAGGTTTTACAGTAAAACTTGAACAGGGCATGGATGTAGCAATACTGAATGACAGCTACGATATTGCTGAAAAGAGAGATACTGACTATCCCGGCAGCAATGTATGGATACGTATTGAAGATGGCAATTCTGTTTATTGCGCTTCACTTATGAACCCCACAAACAATATCATGTGTCCTGCCCGTAAAATCAAGCTTGTTAAAAAGGGTGAGCCTGATCGCTCTTTCTGGTATTGTGCATGGTTTAAGCCGGCTGATGATATTGAATTTGTAACTGCTGTTAAGCTTTTTATGACTGACACAGAAAGCGGACCTGCACTGATCAGAAATACCTTTGTAAAAAATCTTGGCAAAAAAAAGTTAAAGGGCGGACTTTACACTTATATGAACCTGAGCGGAACACAGCGTTTTGCCTACAATAAGAGTGTATGGTATGATTGCGGTATGCCTGTTGCAGATGGAGAATCTGTGATAAACGCAACCGTTCCATACAGTGACATTCTACAGATAAAAAGACTTTCAAGCCGTGTCCACAATCTCTCTTTCAGCGAAGCAACCTGTGATCGCACCTCTTTTGTCGGCAACACAGCTGACTCGCCTCTTTTTCCCGCGGCGCTTAAACTTGGCAAACTGCTTAATACCGGGGCCAAAGAGAAGATGAACCGCTTCGCTGCTGCAACAATCGGAGCGAATATTTTCGAGATGAATTTACTGCACGATGCCACAGCCTCTGTTTGTCAAATGCTTCTTTATGTGAACAACAAGGCAGTAGTTGACAATTTCCGTAATGCTATTTCATGCGACGAACCTACATATTCCGCAATAAGCCGTGATTTCAAATCGGCAGCAGTTGACCTTATTAAAAATACTGTTTCTCCTGAAAGCATAATTGAATCAAGGGCTCAGCAGAAACTTGAACAAGGGCATCCCGACTTTGAGATTGCTATACCCAATGATCCAGTTATGGCGCTTTACGCAAACTCAGCATGGATGACTGTTAAGGAGCTTTATGAAAACTGCCGTGCTCACGGTGCCAAACTTGCCGATGGCATAGAACTTGGAACACGCGATCGGGGTCAGGATATGTGGCCAAAAATCAAAGAAGATCCTGCCCGCGTAAGAGCCGATCTTATTCATGCATTTGGAATGATGTACTGGACAACGGACGAATTTCCCTTCGACAATAAAACATTAAAACTCAGAGAAAAACTCCACGGAATGTTTCCAAGACAATATCCAAGCGCATGGAAGGATCGCAGCAAAGTGGTTATGTGTGACAACCGACCATATGCTGATAGTCCACTCTGGTTGATCAATGCATTTTCTTTATACATAAAAGAGACAGGCGACACTTCAATTCTTCTTGAAGAGGTGACAACAGTTAAACTTGTCAATCCGGATGACCCTATTCGTTCCGGAATAATCGGCAACAATAAAAAGCAGTTACTTATTGATTCAGTTATTGCCTCTCTTAACTGTTTCGAAAGGCTCGCCGATGACAGCCCATATGGCATGGCACAGGTCATGTACGGCGACTGGTGCGATCCTATTGACATGTTTGGAACAGATGTTGTCGGCAATACAGAAGGACGCGGAAAGGGAAGAGGTGTTCAGGCACGCCTTTCAGCTCATCTGTTTATTTGTCTGACAGAGGTGATCGATATCTTACTTGCAAAGGATGTGCAGACTTTACTTAACAAGGCGAAGGTGCTGCCGGACATAAATAAACTGACTGCATTCGTAAACAGACTGAGAAAGAATACCTGTAAACATGCTTACGAAGATGGCGAAAAAGAGACAATGCCCGGTTTTGTCAGCTGGATTCATATGCTTCAAAAAGATGGCTCTCTTCCATCATATTCAAAGGGGCAGATTGGCTATACCCTTGGGTCAATGCGCGGACAGGATTTTGACGGTGTAAATAGGCGCGATCTTGGTGCAATGTCATACGCCCTCGAGATGGTTCGCAGAGAGAGAAGCTATCTGGAAAAGATAGCTGACAGGGATCAGATTATTGGAAAAATGCTGTACACAGTTGACAATCTTTTTCTTGATCCAAAACTTGGACTTCTGCTTTTTACAAAACCCATCTCTAATAACAGTGAATCAACCCGCCTTGTCGGCAGAATGGGTCTTCTCCCTTCCGGCTGTGCCGAAAACGGCGAATACCATCATGGGCAAATCATAATGCATACATTCCGTGCTGCAATACCAGGTGAGGTTAATAATGCCTACCAGCAGATTAAGCCTATAATATCATCTATGAAAGATGAAAGCAT
>JAEUSG010000807.1 GCA_016788315.1 Fibrobacterota bacterium
GTATAAAACAGGACAATCTTATCTCATGGCAGGGATTTGCACCTATAACTAAAGTGTACTGGGATGGCTTTGGAAATGGAAGCTGGGATGACAGCACAAATGTACTAGAGTGGGTTTGGCAGACAACTATACCACAGGGTGAAGTGGCACAACGACGGGCGGTGATTGCTAAAGCGCGTGATATTAACGGGCTTTGGAGCATGCCTTGTACTTTGACGGTGCATTTTGGCCTAAAAAAAGTTCTTGCAATGGTTCCAATTACAGGAGGAACCTTTCAGATGGGTGATTTAAGCATACCACACCCCCCTAATCTAACAGCAACGGTTCACAGCGTAACTGTAAGTACATTCAAAATGAGTTCTACAGAAATTACACAGGAGCTTTACACGGCTGTAGCTGGAACGACCCCTTCATATTTTTATGGCGATACAAGTTCACTAAAACCAGTTGAATCAGTAACGTGGTACGATGCTGCTATGTTCTGTAACGCACTATCAAAACTTATGGGTAAGGATACTGTTTATTCTTACACTGGCAACAGCATGGGAACAGATGTGGTAGCAACATTAATAAAGAATGGATATCGCCTGCCGACAGAAGCGGAATGGGAGTATGCATTCAGAGCAGGAGCCACGACAAAATATTATTGGTCTAGCATCTGGGATACCACAACGGCAAATAGATATTGTTGGCATTATGATAATTCAAGTGGTTCTACGCAGATTGTTGGTACAAAATTACCGAACGCATGGGGCTTATATGATATGGCAGGAAATGTTTCAGAATGGTGCAATGACTGGGACGGCGCATATTCCAGTGAAAGCCAGATAGACCCGATAGGAAAATCAACAGGTGATGGTCGTGTGGTGCGTGGGGGCTCTTATGGTAACAGATACGAAGTCTTTCCATACTCTTTCCAAGCAGGCTGCCGCGGCAGCATACCTCCTGTCACCAGAGACAAATATTATGGATTCCGGGTGGTGTGTTGGTAGTGGTTTCCGTGAAAGGCTGGAAATTCACCACTTGAATGGTGGATATTTGATTCTATTTTGTAAGTCTTTAAATTTGCCTAATAACATCGACTAAATGGAGTAGTGAGGGAAAGGCTTTCCAAGTTCAAATTGAGTGATTGAATCCGTCTTATTCTCCATCGAAAACAACACTTGTGCTACGACCTCTCTGAGGGGAGAGGTCGTAGCACGGTAACAATTAACTTGCTCGGTTTGTCTAGCTCAACGACTGTCCATGGCAAACAAGGCCTTTTCCAATAACTGGATAGCTTGCGCTTCAATGTCACGAACTTGAAGCATCAAACTCGCCAGATTATCACGCCCCTCGGGGGTGCCTAGCACCTTTTCATTGGTAACTGCCCCGTCAATTTTTACGATGGCTTTTTCATAAATGTCAGCAGCGGAAAGAAGTATGGCGCTGGCCGCAGGGGCATGTCTATTCGCCATTTCCCTGAGATAAGGTGGGGCACTTTGCCGGTTCCTGTACAGCGTATACACCACATTCGCATGGTAGTAATGGGCACCCCAATTGTCAGGATCGCGTAACAAGGAAACCCACAGGTCGTACGATTTCGTACCGCTAGTCAGATAATCTGCCCGTTCAGGGACGTGTGCGCATTTCCTTGATTTTACAGGGATTTCATCCTTGAATAGTGTGATGGCGTATTCCAAGGCCTGTCTATCCGCATCCTGTCTTGGCATCGGCTCTGTTTTGGCTCCTGGAATAACGACATGCCAGGGAAACTCTTTTAGCCGTTCCAGGGTGGGCTCCTTTGCCCAGGGACAGTATCCTAAGATGGGTGGATAGCCAGCATCATATCCCGAAATCACGAAACAGGTATCGAAATAAATCAGGGGTGCAATCCCGGATTTTAACGCCTGCTGTATTGGCTCGGCATGATGCTTTTTGAAATGCTGCTCCGGATCGCTTGAATAGAGTTCAGACTCAAAAGGAAGGATCTTGATTTCCTGACCAACCGCCTTGCCGACGAAATCCAAACGCATCAGGGTTCCCCATGCATCAAGGGGCCACCATCCGATATCCAATTGACCAACCGGCAATCCCCACGCTGTCCAGTTGGAGTCGGCCTGGAGTATAAAGGCCAACCCCAAATCTCCCATGAGCTGGTCATAGCTGGAGATTGTTCCAGAATGCCGAAGCGTTTCATTCAGAGAGCGCGCATTATGGTTGCCCTTGGTTTTGGAGTTATAGACAAAGTCGATGAGAAGAGCTCCGGGCAGAGGTTTTGTATGTTCCGGTTCGCTGCGCAACTTGTTCACAAACTTTCGGAGGTCGTCCCAGGAGGGGAAACCATAGTCCATGGCTAGTGCGAACTGGGCTTGGGCCAGAGAGAGTTTGAGCTTAAGGAGCTGTTCTGTGGAGAAGCTTTTGAGATGATCGAGAAGCTGGAGTGTTTTGCAGGCATCGTGATCCTTGGAACGGAAAGCCTTGAGAAGCGCTTTTGCCTCGTTTCGGAGATGTTCCAGGTTCGGTTCAGGGGGAAGAATACGGGCCATATAGGCCTCCTTTTTGTTGCACCCAGGACCTGCTCGCATGGGTAGAAAAGGAGGTTGTTTGCCGTACCTTTATTCAGATAGGAGGGATGGACTAAGTCCTTTCCGCAGGTCAGGTGGTGTTCCCGTAACACAACGATAAAAAGATATTCTCTCTATTTTAATAAAGTCAATTAAAAATATGGCAAAATAATTTGCGGACGGAATTTATGAAGTTTAAGAGAGGGTTTTATTGACAAATAAAAACCCTGATTTACGGGAGTGAAGGGGCTCGAACCCTCGGCATCTTGCGTGACAGGCAGGATGCACTCTTTGTGTAACGGGTTTATTTTCAATCAGTTAAAGGTTTAAAATTTCAAAATAACATCGGTTCTGCGGGACTTTCCCGACAACCAACTTCTAAATTATAGTTTTTTTCACTCTGCTTGTAAATATTTCTTTGTGCTAATAGGTGCAGGTCGTTCTACCCACTATTTGTTCACAGAGCGAGGTTCCAATCGTCAGGAAATCGTCAGATGAATTGGCCTAATCGTCAGATTACGGGAAGTAATTGGCATGCGATAGAATTGTCAGATAATTGTAAGGCCTGCTATACTAATCGTCAGAGCAAACGAGCTAAAAGAGCATCGTTTTTCCTCAACTCTGTTTATGAACATTTCTTAGTGCTAAGCGGAAGTAATTTCAATATCCAGAAAGCCTCTTCCGCAATTAATAACTAAGGATTTCAAATACTTCCTTTCAATCAACTCCTGCCTCAAAAAAGACCACCGTCGAATCCTTTTCCGCTACCTCATATTCAATCTCCGCAGGCTGTGCTCCGGTGAAAATTACAGTATCTTCAGATGCGACGAAATATCTCACCGGCAAACTAGAGAAGTTCCATTCCAACCAGTGCATAACAATTTCGAGATATGGTTTTATTATTCTCCGATATTTTCGAAGCCTTCTTTTATTTTCAGGCCAATCGTTCCAATTGATTAATGCCTCGGCATCGTTACCATTGGATGCCTGAATTATTTCTGATGCCGTCAGGGCTGCCTGGTTCATTATTGTCGTTATAGCAGCGCTTAGCTCTCGTTGAGTATGAGACTCGGCTTTAAGATATGCTGATTCATAACAGGAAAGGCAGATGCCGGTTTCGAAGAAGAATTCACCGGTTTCCGGATCATCTGTCGGAGATGGAGGATGCAGGGAAGCCATTAGTTGCTGTTCCGCTTGAACTGCCGGACTAAAGGCTATGGGTTCATCTTTAGGAATGAAGTAAATGGTTTTCATTCCATAGCATTCGATGCAATGCTGATGTTTTCCGATGCGATTGAGCATGCGTAGTTTGAAATTTGGAACAGCGTTGAATTATGATTCAGCTATTTCATGGCAATATTCACATCCAAAAACTCATTTTCTTTTAATTGGGTCGTCTTTTCCAATCATCTGATAAACAAGCCGTGTCCCTTTTGTCCGACACCTAATTGTTCGAATGGAACCATTGCATCTCCTGTCTCTATTAGAAAATGTGCCACTAATAAGCAGTAAGTTATAGGGTGGTTAAGGATAAAACAAGTAGACATTCATACCTGCACCACCATTCTTAAGTTCTTCATACCGAATAGCATTCATAACATGTTTAATTCGGTACTTCGTAAGATTTGGATTTACATAAAACATGAACATCATAGAGCCAGAACAAAGAATTGTTACTGGCGTGTTATTTTCCGAACACATCGTCGCTTTAAAAGCGGTTACAATAGGATAGGGATTATTAAAGATCGTCAAATCATCTTGAGTTATCGTTCCTATTTTTTCGCCTTTGCCAGGCATCAAATCAAACGCACCGTCTTCATTCATGTTACCGCCCATCATTATTGAACCGATGAGATTTCTGGGAGTCTCTTTGAGCTGTACAATTTTACAAAACCCATTGGAACTTAGCATGTCTTTAAAACCAGAAATCGCCTCTTTCGGTACTGATTTTTCCCATGCCATAGTAACAAGCGCCATACACAATATCGTTATTATGGTCAATAATAAATTTGATTTATGATTCACAGTATGTTTTCCTTATTTGTCGGAGAAATGAATTTGTTGTTAACGATCACGGAAAGTGCACTCATGATGGCGAAGAATGAGACTATGATAAACCATCCTCCTAGTACTTCTCTAAAATTATCACTATAGATATCCCCAATTTGAAACAACGTATTTGGTAAAGATGACCAACTAACTATTATTATTAAATTGAGTATTGAATAAGGTAACCATCTTACATTTCTTAAATTATTGCAAAAAACAATTAAATTGGCAGCTACGTAAGCAAGCAAAGGGAGAACATATTGAGGTATGGGAAAGAGAAAACAATTGTTTAGAATTAGCCCAGACACAGAATGTTCGGAATTCATCACAAGAGACATAGAAAGCAAAGATAAAAAGCCATACAAAAATGGTAATTTCAATTCTAGTCTGTGTGTATAACGACACGCAAACCAGTATTGACCAAGGAGGTAATATATTCCGAATAGTATGGATAAAACGACATAGTCTATTAGGCACGTCAATAGAACCGATTTATTGGCAGGTTCATATGGCATAACGTTGTAATGGAGAGTATGATATACCATGGGAAACATGCGTGACTTCCAGTGATAAAAAGGCTCAAAATAGCTAGCAAGAGTATCCCATTTTAAAGCAAATTCTTCATCTGTACTGTTATTGCAGTATTTTACACGATATGCTTTTTGAAAATCTTTGTAGCGCGAACGAAATTTGAATTTATCATTCAGCATATTATAGTATTTTGCTTTGTCATTGTTAATTTCTATGACTGCTTGAAAGAACAAATCATTAGCCTCATCATTGCCCGCCATCCAACTTAGCCTAGATTTTATTAAAAGCGAATCCCTTTTTTTAGAGAAAAAGTACAAGGGTTGTTTAGAATCAAATTCTACAAGACTGTCAATGAATGCTTTAAATGGATTGTCGTCCTTTATTATGAACTTGTGAAGATTATATGTCTGATAGTTGAATGTTTCAGCAATTTTAGGAATACTTAACCACGGTTTAATCGAAGATGGATCTAAAAAAAATGAATCCCTGGCTGCGTGAATATGTCTCCACCCTGTCCAAACATTATTTATTGCTATATGGGGCGTAGTATCTTCCTGTATTATTCCAGAAAAGCCATAGGCAACAACACGATCTTCTTCCTCGTGATCACTTATAATAGGGACAACGAGATAACCAATAAACAGGTATATTAAAAACGGACTCAGTAAGAACATAAGAGCAATTGTCATTGCTTTTCGCTTTTCAGTAAGTTCTTTTTTGAATTCAGCAATACAATTAGCTGAATGCTTTAGCTTGTCTTCCTTTTTTTTTGCTGCGAGAATATCGAACTTACAATGTTTGCATACTTCGGCATCCGTGCGAATCTCTTCTTTACATTTAGGACATATGGTTTGATTCAAAATGTTTCTCCCTAGATTAGGAAATGATTTTACAAAATGCCCCACTCGGACACTCCGAACTCCAGATATGATTAATCGAATCAATAATGAGTTTGCCGTGAATTAAGAACCAGTGTTTAATTTCTTTGGACATGATAGCCTCCTTCCGTTAAGCAGGAGAAGGCCCAATAGAAGAGGGCCTCAGCAAACTGCTCAAGGTATGGTAGCTACACCGTCCTTAGGCTTTGTTCCACGAATGGCGCAAAGCAACGCAGCCGCTGGGGCCCATTATAAACGGACTCCAGCGCCATTCGTGTAATAAAAACGGGAGGAGAATTACAGCAGCTTTTGGTTAATAAGACCATAAGCGGCGGGAATTCCCCCAAACCCAAGGATCAGTGTAGCTGACAATAGTATAGATTTTACAGTTTGTTATGTCAATTTTATTGACACCTACCTGCAAAGATAATCCCAAGAAAAGGCTTGCCAATCATGCCTAAAATCAAACTTATATCTCAATAGGAATTAACGGCAGCAAATTGTATAACCCGTAACTATGCATGTGGCAACTATGAAAAAGCAGATCAAACCTGAAGTTAATTTGGCCATGGCAAAAAACCATGTAATGATATTCATAAAAAGCAGAGTGGTAGAACCGTATCCAGTCCCACCACTCCATGGGGACAGCGACTGCTGCCTTGCGCCCATTCGTGGATATTATGCTACCTGACTGTAGTGCTGTTGATGTTCAGTTACCCGTAATGGCATCAGAAGGAACCTTGTTTCATCTTCGCCCTCAATAACAAGAGCCTGAAGAGAACCGTTCTTCTTGATCCTGATAGAGTCCCCATTAGTATCTTGCAGTATCCGCAACAGATACTTTCCATCAAGTCCAAAGTCCTCAAAAGATGACTTACAGAAGACAGCTATTGTCTGTGGAACCACATGTCCATTCTTAGCTGACATAGGAGTTATTGATAACCGTCCATTACGGAATTTGAACACCAGCCCATGCTTTTTCTCTTCAGCTTGTGCCAGTGCCGCATGAACAGCGGTCATAAGCTGCTGTCGGCTTAACTGCATAAGGTGAGTGAATGATTTCGGTATACAGGCCGTCATATCCGGATAGGCTTCTGTAACTATCGGCTCAGGATATTTCTGTCCGTTAATCAGTAAATATTTCCTGTCCTGCGACAGTTTAATACTACTTACCGTTGCATGTTTCACGTTCTTGAACAGGCTGGCAGGAATAACGACATCATCGAATGGAACATCCACTTTAGCAATCAATGCTCTATGTCCATCACAACCGAAAAGGGTTTTATCTTTGATGTAAATATTCCTCAAAGCTACCCGTGTTGAACTTGGGTCGATATAACGTAAAGCCTTATAACCCATTTCAAAAAAGTGAGTTATAGAATTGTTCTGCTTTGACTTTTTCTCTATGGGATTGGGTCTTGACTGCTGTTGCTGTCTTGCAGGTTCGTTTAATCCGAATAGACTGGCAATTTCTTGAAAGAATGTTGGCATAATTATCTCCTCTTTAAAGTGCCATCGCAAGCTCAAACGCCCGCTGTTTAAAAGCAGCACCTGAACCGACCATACTTGATTCCAAGCGCTTCTCAGGATCGCTTGTCCTGAAATGGTCTGAGAATTCAGTAGCACCATTGAGCAGATCCCAGGCAGTATCTTGACCATTGCCTTTGCCTACCTCGAACAACTCGTGAATCTTATTGCGCTGATTAAGGCTGCGTGTGCTTCCCGTATCTGGAACAAGATCCTTTAGGAATCTTTCCACCATGATTCTATCGACCTGTTTGCGACACAAATACTGAGCCATTTCTTTGAACTTGGCAAAATGCGCCTGTGTCAAATTAAAAGCCTTAAAAGCTTCACGTAGTCTGTCATCCATTGATTCTGTGTGCCGGATTGAGACGCCATACTCAATGTTTCGTAACGAAAGATTCAATGTGTTTTGGCACACGATTCTGATTGGAGTTGCGTAAATACGCACACTACTACTACCGTCATGAGCATTTAGTACAGTAAGAAAACGACTTATCTTGTCGTTCTTACGTACTTCATCCGTCCCTCCGAGTTTCATCTGCAAGAACACCTTGCGGCCTTCTCGTAAACAACCTGCTGTTTCGTATGAGGCCTGATACTGTTGACTGAATACGTCACAAATGGCAAGCGATTGCGTATTCTGAAGCACCTCATAACGTGATCCAACGACACCTAGAACTTTGTTTGTATCAGAACGGCAGATGGCTTTGTGGTCTGGAACATCAAGACCGTTTGTTGTCACTAAACCAACAGGTTCAGCTGACCAGTCCAAATGTGCAGCTTTAAGTGCCTCGTCAGCAGAGTATACGTCTTTTAGTTTTATAAACATTTTATAGTCTCCATAAGTTTTAGAGAAACGGGCTGCCATTGCTGACAGCCCGTTATATTAAGTGAAGGGGTCAATAGTCTTGCTGGAATCTGTTAAGGTGTGGCCCGACAGATAGAATGGTTCCAAGAGCCACCGATAAGTTCTGCCGAGTAGCATCATCCGAGTTCATCATAGCGTCAACAATCTTGTAGATGATTACAATCTTAACACATTCATGAGCAAGAGAGATTACCCTATCGAACAAAAGCATCTGTTGCTGGTAGTCCATGATGTGTTACTCCGTTTTTGTAGAGTTTACTTTACCGAGTACGATCTGCGAGCCTACAGCAAGAGCAACTCCGGCAATTATGCGTAATATATTTGGATTCATGTGACACCTCCTTTCGAATCAGTTAATGGTTTGATATTTTTTAAGCCTCTACGGTTATTTCCGACCGTAGTGGTGCAAGCTGCTGATACTGTGCGGCAAGAATGGATTTATCTGTATCAGTTATCTTTACCGATTCAGGTAGCGGATCATTGTTCATTATAGCGGATTCGATACCTGCGTTTACTACAGGCGCAAATGGAAACACTGATAGATACCCTTCCAGACCGCCGTGGTTCTCAGTGATGTGGCTGATTATCTCCTGACCATCATCATCTGTCTCGAAATCGCAGAGTAAGCACAAGATTCTCATGCTGCCTCCAGTGTTGAAGCTGCGAATACGTGACCGCACTTTGAACATGAATCTGGCTGATAACCGTCCATACCTGAGCGGAAAATGTCACCAGCAAATATGAGATTGCCGATAACTGACAGCCTTGAAGCGTTACATACAGGACATCTTAGTTCTAACATTGTTAATTCTCCTTATGGTTTACAAATATGACGATACCCGCACTGGATACAGCGGAAAGACTTTACCTTGAAATGAATGCCAGCCTCAATGCCAGTTATGCATTTGCGCATCTCTTCAACTACACTCTCACCACAGCTCTTGTCATGCTCGATCGGAATGTCTTCTACAGATGGTGTTTTCTGCTTAAGTAAAAGCTTAATACCCAGATTTACTGGCTCTTCATGTGCAAGAGCGTAGGTCGATAACTGTGACTGTGCACGGTTGATTTCCTCCCAGCCGTAACGAGCACGAGCGGTTTTGATGTCCCAGATAGTCAGGACACCTTTATCTCTCGTCACAAGGTCAGCCCTTCCAATTAGCCTGAAGTCACCCAGGTCTGTTATCTTATCCGCTTCAACAGCAACAACCTCTTCTGGCATAGGCGCTTCCACCAAAACAGAAAGGAGCCCTTCAGCCATTGTGAAGAGCTCCTTTTGTCCGGACTTCTCTGAATAGAGAATGTCATTCTCAGGTGTACGATAGTAGTGAGCACGGAATATCCGATACAGGGTTTCTTTTGGTAGAGCCTGCTTGAAGCGTCGCCAGTAGTCAAAATAGGCTTGGCAGGCTGCGTGTATAGAGCTACCGAAGACCAGATTCGATGCAACACCGATAGGTTTGGCTTTAACAATCTTAGCAAGCCAAAAGGCTTCGCTGCAATTAATGTACGAGGAGTAAGTGCTGAAGGAGATACTCTTTACAGATATGGTAGCCATATCAGGCCGCCTGTTTGTGTTTAAGTCCCTCTATCAGCTTTGAGGCCTGTTTGCTGGATAAATTACGGGTTGTAATTTCACATCCTGCATAATCTTCCAGGTCTCGTTTTGACATGTTCAGGCTCTTTCCAATTGCATAGATGGCGCTTATTTGTTTTGTGGAAGCCGGAAATTCTAGGTTACGCTGTGGCTGTTCTGGTGCAGGTGGCGTAGCTGTCTTAGCTGGGGGTTGCTGTTGCTGAGATCCTGCGTTCTTTAACTGGTAGCTGACTTCTCTTTTAGCAAGCTCAAAAAGAGTGGCAGTGGCTCTCGGAATACTTGAGAGTTCAGCTACGTCTTCAGTTAGCTCGACAGTGTAACGGCGTGTGTGAAACTGTTCTCCTGTGAGATTTTCTGTAAAGCATACTTTAACTTGTGGCATTGGGATACTCCTGTGTTTTAAGGTTTTCAAGACATTGTGTATGAACAAGAACTGCCGGACAATCATGTGGTTTGTCATCCAGCATCTTGTTAATGTTTTTATCATCGTTTGGTAATAGCGCCATAGCATCCATTCCGTCACCGTGCTGGAACTCGGTGTTACAGAGTGGGCAAGTGCGGAAGGATAGCGGTAATGGGTTATTGGAGTTGTATGTATAACGACTCATGCGGCCTCTTTTCAACACAGTGGTTAATTACATAGGTGGCAAGAATACGACTGGAGAATTGTTTTTTTAAGTCAGGTGTAGCGAAGCTGATTGACTTTGGAAAGAGGACGTAAATGCCTTTTTTCGCTTGGCGGATAGTGATGTTCTTAAGATGTATAGCGTGATCGATGGTGGCGTTGCATTGAGCGATTAACGGGGTTAGGTTTTTGAATGGTGTGATAGACAAATCTGTGATTTCCATAGGAATTTTCCTCCTTTGTGTGATAGTTTAAACTTGGTCTCTACTATTGTTATATCAGAAAAGAAGGTGAAATAACCTGCTCTTAAATGAAACAGATTGCCTATTATGGATTTACATGCTTATATTCTCTTTAGTAAACCCGTCGGGCCTCTGTTGCAAAACAAGCTATCTCTCGGCGGGTCTTTTATTTTTAACCAATGTTAACATTAACGTATAGGAGAGGATTTCAAAATGGCAAGAATCTCAAAAGTAGAGCTTATCAAGCTCCAGAAAACACTAAAGACCGATGCAGCTATCGGTGAAAAGTTCGGTATTTCTCGTCAGGCAGTGCATCAGATGAGGCAGAAGTACGGCATCGATTACAACAAGGGAAAGAACAAAGAGAGAAATGAGAAGATAGCTGCTCTTTATAAGAAGGGCGTTGCCGGAACTGAGATAGCTGATCAGTTGGATGTATCGATTTCACAGGTTTATCGGATCATTAATCTCGATAAGAAGCCTGCTAAAAAAGGCAAGAAGAAGTAAGATTTATAGGAGCCTCGGAGCTGAAGACAATACGACTCCGAGGTTCTTTTCTGGATAGTTTTATCGCCGTTTCGGGTCTAACCTGCCGTCATGCTACCCCCCGTAAATAAACAATCCCTCGAATCCCTGCTACAGGATGAACATTTATCGGACTGGTTTAAAGATGCGATGAAGTCGGCATTGCAGAGGGATCCGTTCGAGGCTGAACTGGATGCGGAGTTGTTGTATAATGCGTTGAGAGCTAGAAATAGTGGTATTGTGGAAAGAGTTTTGATGGAATAAGGTAAATTGTATATTATACATTTTGTTAATCTTTCAGAATATATTTTTAAAAAGTTGAATTATAAAACATGATGCGATTATTAGTAATATCTGTTGTTGTTATCTCATGTCTATTGACGAGTTGCACGAATGACAACCCTGCTAACTCAGGCGTTTATGATACGCACCCATTATACGGAATGAAATATATCCCTGGTGGCACATTCTTAATGGGTGACTCTGAATATGGTTCTCCAGTTCATGTTGTGACTGTTTCATCATTTTACATGGATTCAACAGAAGTCACACAGGCAGAATTTCGACGTCTTATGGGATTAGAACTTTCCCCTAACTCATCAAGCCCGGCAGAAAGGCTGTCATGGTTTGATGCTGTGTTATATTGTAATGCTAGAAGTAAATTTGAGGGTAAGGATACCGTATATGCATATAGTAGTGTCTCAGGTTCACGAGAGTATGGTTACAATGATTTAACAGATATTACAATTCATTTTGACCGAAAAGGTTACCGTCTTCCAACAGAAGCTGAATGGGAATATGCTTACCGTGGTGGCACAACTACTTTGTTCTATTGGTCGAATACATGGGATCAAAGTGAATCGAATAAATATTGCTGGAATCGTAATAACGCTAGCACAGCACAACCTGTTGCAGGAAAGTTACCGAACGCATTTGGCCTCTACGACATGGCGGGGAATGTTTATGAGTGGTGTAATGATTGGTATGGTGATTATGATAGCACCGCACAATTAGACCCTTTTGGTCCTCTAACTGGCAGTGAGCGTGTAATGCGTGGGGGCTTCTGGGTTCATACATTCTCAATTTATTTTCAGGCTGGTCATCGTTGTTCTGTCGAGCCAGACTTCAAAATTAATCCTTACGGGTTTCGTGTAGTTTGCAAAGCGAATGACACTACATCTCTAACTGATATATCTCCAGTTGATGTAGGCATGCCACGGTATTAGCTATTACATTGACAGGAAGATGTGACTTTCCATGTGATATCGACCTCACATCATATCACATTCCCCAAAACCCCCTTTCCTAAAAATGTGAGGTCAATGTGAGTATCAAACTCACATATTTTTTGTTGTAACTTATTTAATTGTAGAAAGTTAATAAACAAGTGAGTAATGTGAGTCAGTTTTTTAAAGTTGCCACTTTTATCCAGTAAAAGAGTAAAATTTCCCCCAGTATTTATTAAATTGACTGAGAAATCTGTGATGTTTTAACCAAATTGTTCTTAAATCTAGCTTAACGATAATATGGGCAATATTAAACGAAAAAGTGTTCGTAAGAATGCTCGATATTTCACTAAATACTACAATAATATTGCCTAAATGTAATAAAAAAGTTTGAATTTAGTTAAACGCTTGACGTGTGACAGTTATGTATAGTATTATATAGAGACTTCGTAAGAAATATCT
>JAEUSG010000818.1 GCA_016788315.1 Fibrobacterota bacterium
TACGATCATATTAAATGAAGATATATCAGATTTATTTAATGACAATAAATCGTTTTGTTGCTATGATTTTCTTTTCAGAGATCATCCGTAGGTAATAAGTTCCCGTGGATAGCTTCTTTTTAGGTTTCAAGCCAATGTATCCTGATCCGGCAGTCTGTGTGTTAATGCTTTTGTTAAATACTGTTCGTCCGGAAACATCATAAATAACTAAGATTAATTTCGATGATGCATTTGTGTGGTACTTTACGCAAACATCGTTTTGACTGACCGAATAAGCTGATAATATATTTAATGCATCCGTATTATTCTTTTTCGTATTTAGTTCTGCTGCAGTAGTATGACTGAAAAATCTACCTTTCATGATGATTCCACTGTCACCAACCATCCACATATTCGCAGAGTTTATCGTGTAAAGAGCTCTAAACCATGGCGCGTTAGTGCTGCTAGTATGTCGCGGATATCTTTTACTCCATGTAGTTCCGCCATCAGTAGAGGAAAAGACAACTCCACGCTCACCAACAACAACAGCTCTTAAAGAGTCAATGTACTTAACATCCTGAAGCCATGTAAAGTCATTGATACGTGCAGAAGACCAGCTTGCACCTCCATTTTGCGTGCGCATTATGTGACCATATCGACCAACTGCCAACCCGTTAGTTGGGGACACAAAGGCGGCTATATTTATGTAACCGTTTGAATTTTGAAATTGTGGGTCAGATATGCCGGTATATGAGGTTGCAGTGTTCCATGATGCACCTGAATTTTGAGAGATGGCCAAATAATTGAATCCACATACATAAACTGCTTTACCATTTAGCGATTGAACAGATTTAAGTGAATATGGTCCACTAATGGCAGAGGAATCCCAGCTAACCCCACCATTTTTAGTTGAATACACAACGGCATTATAAATTGAATAGGGTATACGTTTAGATGAACCAACAGCCCAGCCTGTGTCCTTGTTCCAGAATGAAATACCAGAAAGCCATCCTGTGCGAAAATAATTTTGTGTCCAAGTCCGTGCTGTATCGGTAGTTTTGTATATCCGCCCGCTACCTGTGCATAAAAAACCGGTTGAGCAGTTTACGAAATGCATTCCGTAAATGGTGTCACTAGAACTAAGACGATTGTTAATCCAATTCATACCACCATTGACAGTTTTGTACATTGTTCCGCCATCGCCAAAAGCAAAACCTTGAAGGGAATCAATAAAATGAACTCCCCACAAAGTACCCCCGCCTTTGCTTTGCTCTGTCCAGATTATTGAATCTGAAATTGATGCAAGAGGATCTAATGCTAGAAATGAGAGAAATAGTATTATTAAATGGTTTTTTTTGATATTCATAGGACGCGTCTATCTGCCCCACTCTTTTTTATGAGCGGGGCGTTCTTCTATAGACATTATGGGACGTTCGCGACCGGTACGTTTACCTTTCGGTGGTCCATAGAGAATGTCTTTGATTGTTCTGTGAGAACTCTTCAGCAGAGTTTCTGACTGTATTTCGGGGTGAGATGATACTGCAATGGAAGTCTTAATAAGTCTCTCGATTTCGGCAACTTCACGACCTTGATCGGGGCTAGCAATCGAGATAGCGTGTCCAATTCTTCCTGCTCTGCCTGTTCGGCCAATTCTATGCACATAGTTTTCGGCATCATCTGGAAGATCGAAGTTTACAACAAGTTCAATACCGGTTACGTCAATTCCACGTGCAGCAATATCTGTTGCAACAAGCACTCTAAAACGACCTGATTTAAAACCGTCAAGAGCCTCTGTGCGCTGTGAGAGTGTGCGGTCGGAATGTATTTCGCTCGCATTAATGCCACGCTTACGCAGGAGCAGTGCAACTTTTGCCGCACCCCGCTTTGTTCTTGTGAAAATGAGTGTAGAGCCGGTGTGGTCTTTAAGAAGCTTTTCAAGAAGAGGAATCCGGTTGTCGCGTGCTACAACAAAGAGCTCCTGCTTAATGGATTCTGCGGCGGTTCCCGGAGGGGCGACCTCAATACGTATAGGCAGCTTCATATAAGAGGTTGCTATAGCGGTAATAGTCGGCGGCATAGTGGCGGAGAATAGCATGGTCTGCCGCTCTTTGGGAACATTCTTAAGAATTCGGATAAGCTGCGGGGCAAAACCCATATCAAGCATACGGTCAGCTTCATCAAGCACAAGAATGTTTGCGCGGCTTAAGTTCACAACACGCTGTTCCATCAGATCAATGAGTCTGCCAGGTGTAGCGATTATCATACGAGGATTTTTACGCAATGCAGTGATCTGGTTATGCATAGATGCTCCACCAATGAGCACAGTGCTCTTTATGCCTGTTATTTTGCTGAATGGCATAAGGGCGTCTTCTATTTGTAAGGCAAGCTCACGTGTAGGTGCAAGGATAAGGGCAGTATCACCTGAAGATGAAAGTCTTTGCAGAATAGGAAGGCCGAAAGCAAGTGTTTTGCCTGTTCCTGTTTGAGCAATGCCCATAACATCCTGACCGGCGAGTGCGGATGGAATGCACTTCTCCTGAATAGGTGTTGGTGTATGAAAACCTTCAGTCTCAATCTGTTCAAGAATATTTGGGGAGAGGCCAAGCCCATAGAATATATTCGGGTTGGCAGCGTTGTAAACTTTTTTAGCAGCAGGAACATGTCTGGTTATTCTTTTATCTTTAGGCGCGGCTTTAGGGGTGGGTTGCGGTTCTTCGACAATCTTTTTAAATGTTGCAAGGCGTACGGTTTCTTTGAGCAGTTTTTTCAAAAAATTGAAAGGCATTTAACTCTTCTTTATCCTGTGACAGTTATTCCGGCAAAGGCCATCGCAGGGAAATGGTGGTGGCTGCTGTCGTTCACATCTGAACTTATGGCAGTAATTCTGTTGAAAGTTTCGTAGATATTGCCGGATATCATAGTGTCTTTGATTCTTCCTGTTATTTCACCGTTTTCAATACGGTAGGCGAGGTGGGCATTAAGAGAAAAATCGCCCGCGAGCATGTTGCTCTGACCTGCACCCAGAACAGAGTGAATCCATATTCCATTTTTGATATCTCTGAGAATTTTCCGGGTTGGAATGGAACCCGGCGGTATAAGGAGATTTGAAAATCCCGGAGAGGGAAGTGATGCGTAGGAACGTTCGCCATTGCCGGTTGATACAGTACCAGCTTTTGACGCGGTTTCCATATCATAGACAAATTGCTTGAGAACACCTCTGTCAATAAGCGCTTTTCTGCTTCTGAAAGTACCTTCGTCGTCGAAAGGGAAACTTCCCGGGCGTCCCGAAAGAAGCGGGTCTTCGATAAGCGAGAAAGATGAGTCAGTGATCGTTTCGCCAATTCTTTTTGAAAGTGGAGAAACACCTTTTAGAACGGTTTTCCCGTTTATTGCGGCCAGAAATCCTGACGCCAGAGTACCGACTACAGAAGGTTCCATAAGTATAACTTCGGGCTTTGGTGTGGCCGTTACTTTCTTTGCCTTCTCAAGGAGGAAAAGTGATTTTCTTATCAGTGCTTCGTCGCGAATATCAAGTTTAGCCGAAGAATTTCCGTCAGAGATCCAAAGTAGGCCATTGCTGTCAACGGACAAAAGGTTGAATCCGAAACTATACGCAGTAGACTCGCCGGAAAGCGAGAGGCCGCTTGTGTTTGCAATTGAAAATGAGCTTACAGAATTTTCAACTTCAAGTTCAATGTTGACATCAGGCGCTGATTCAGCTATCATGGCGATAGCTTTTTGCCCAGCATTTATTTTGTAATCCTGAGATAATTCTGCAACGTCACTGAACCATGTTTCGGGCCTTGTAAAATCATTCTGCGGTTGGGGAGGCATTGCATAATCTGCTTTTTCACCGAACGATGCGCTCTTGAGAGCTCTTGTTATAAGAGATTCAAGACCGTTTGGCGAGTTTGTAGATGCAAAACCGACTTTACCGTTGACGATTACCCGGAGGCCTGCGCCGCAGGATAGATTAGATTCTGCAGACTTGATTTTTCCAGCTTTGAAGACAATCGGGTATGATTCACCAGCTGTCTGGTAAAGATCCGCAGCTTCAGCTTTTCCCTTTAGGAGGGCAAAAACCTTTTCGGATGGAAAAAGAGGCTCTTTCAATTATTTCTCTCCTTCACCTTCCGGCGTAGCTTCAGTTTCGTCATCTGCTTCTGCTGGATCGTCAATTGGGTCTTCGATCTTTTCTTCAACAGCATCTTCAGCAGTTTCGAGGGGGGCTACAGCTTTTGGCAGTGAGTCGTCATCCTCTTCTGGTACAACTTTGGATACGTCAACAACCAAGTCTCCCTTGTCAAGATTGATCAGTCGAACTCCCTGTGTTGCTCTGCCGATACGAGCAATGCTGCTTGCGCCGATACGTATTATTGTACCCTGACGTGAAATCAGCATTAATTCGTCAGCCTCTTCAACAGCGGTAACAGTTACAACCTTACCGTTTCTCTCCGTTGTTCTGATGTTGATAATGCCTTTGCCACCTCGTCCTGTAAGACGATATTCTGCGATTGGAGTGCGTTTTCCGTAGCCGTTTTCTGTTACTGTTAACAGAGTAACATCGCGGTTAATAATTGCCATTGCAATAACCTGATCACCTCGTCCAAGCTTAATACCGCGAACACCGCGAGTGTTGCGTCCAAGTTCGCGGATATTTGATTCGTTGAAATAGAGCGCAATACCATTTGATGTGGCAAGAACTACGTTGGCTGTACCATCGGTAAGACCTACGCTGACAATTTCATCGCCCTCGTCGACCTTGACAGCATTGATGCCGTCGCGCCTTGGGTTGGAGAATGCCAGCAGAGGCTGCTTATTGATGGTTCCCATCTTTGTAGCGAACATGATGAAGGATTTCTTTGCATATTCATCGTCGAACGATTTGACAGGAACAAAGGCTCTAATCTTTTCGTCCTGCTTCAGACCGACAAGGTTAATGATAGCCTTGCCTTTGGCCGTTCTGCCAGCCTGTGGAATTTCGTGAACCTTAAGCCAGTAAGCACGTCCGTTGTTTGTAAAGAATAGAATGTAGCTGTGTGCCGAGGCTATAAAGAGGTGTTCTACAAAATCCTCCTCTTTGGTTTCCATGCCCGTTATCCCTTTACCGCCTCGTCCCTGTTTGCGATAAGTGGACGTTGGAAGACGTTTGATGTAGCCGGTATGAGAGATAGTGATAACCATATCTTCGTCGGCAATCATGTCTTCTATCGAGAGTTCGCCGGACTCAAAAACTATCTGGGTTTTTCTGTCGTCTCCGAACTTTTCGGCAATAGCCAGGGCTTCGTCCTTGATAATCTGCATTCTTTTCGGTTCGTTCTCAAGGATAAATTTCAGTTCTTCGATGAATTTGATTACTTCAAGATATTCGTTTTCAATCTTGTCTCTTTCAAGTCCTGTAAGACGCTGAAGACGCATTTCAAGAATTGCATTTGTCTGGAGTTCTGACAGACCGAAGCGGGACATGAGGCTTCTGCGTGCATCTTCAGTGTCTTTCGATTTTTTGATGATTGAGATTATTTCGTCGATATTATCGAGAGCAATTTTCAATCCTTCAAGAATATGTGCGCGTTTTTCGGCAACATCGAGGTCGAACTGTGTTCGGCGGACAATAACTTCGTGGCGATGGTTGAGATAGTGTACAAGGCATTCGCGTAAGTTAAGGACGCGTGGTTTGTTGTCAACTAGTGCCAGCATTATTACGCCAAAGCTGTTTTGAAGCTGGGTGTTTTTGTATAGCTGATTTAGGATGATGTCAGCAAAGGCATCCTTTTTTAGTTCAATGACAACGCGCATGCCGTCTCTGTCGGATTCATCGCGAACATCGGAAACGCCTTCAATTTTTTTCTCTTTAACAAGTTCGGCAATCTTTTCAAGAAGCGTCGTTTTGTTAACCATGTAAGGGATTTCAGTTATGATAATCGCTTCACGGTTATTTGGCCGTTTTTCAATGCCGGCAACACCTCTGATAACAATTTTACCGCGACCTGTACGGTACATGGAAACGATACCTTCATGACCTACAATTGTAGCGCCTGTTGGAAAATCAGGTCCCTTGACATATTTCATCAGTTCGTCGACAGTTATGTCGCGGTTATCGATGAGGGCAATGAGTGCATTTACAATTTCGCGAAGGTTGTGCGGAGGGATGTTTGTTGCCATACCGACAGCAATACCTGTTGAACCGTTTACAAGAAGGTTAGGTATGCCGGAAGGAAGTACAACGGGTTCAGATTCAGATTCGTCGAAGTTTGGCCGGAAATCGCAGGTGTTTTTTTCAAGATCTCGAAGGAGTTCTTCGGATATGCGGTCGAGGCGTGCTTCGGTATAACGCATAGCGGCAGGAGAGTCGCCGTCGATGCTTCCGAAGTTTCCCTGTCCATCGACGAGCGTGTAGCGCATAGACCATTCCTGCGCCATACGTACGAGGGTGTCGTAAATGGCAGAGTCACCATGCGGATGGTACTTACCCATAACTTCACCGACAATTCTTGCAGACTTTTTGTACGACTTGTTGAAGTGCAGTCCGAGTTGATGCATGCCGTACAAAACACGTCTGTGAACAGGCTTAAGACCGTCTCTGACGTCCGGAAGCGCACGGGCGATAATCACGCTCATTGCGTAATCGAGGTAAGATGTTTTCAGCTCATCTTCGATGTAAGTTGGAATGATTCTTTGTGAGTTGTCCATTTGGTATCCGTCTGTTTATAGGTTCAATATGCCGTTACCGGCCTTTTGATATTTGTCTAGAAATTTTTTATCTGTCATGTCGAGAGAAAGCGGTGTGATTGTAACAAAATTGTCAAGAATTGCACATTCGTCGATTTGCGGGTTCGTCGAAGACGTTTTGCTGCCGTGGAGCCAATAGTACTCCTTTTTTGAAGGAGATACTCTCTTTTCGTATCCATCGTCAAAGGGGGTTGTGCCCTGGGCTGTAAAACAGGAGCCCTTTATTTCGGCTGGATTACATGCTGGAAAATTTACATTAAGAAAGGTTACGGTGCCGTCAAAGGAAAATGATCCGTCGGCCAGTTTTTTCAAGGTATTGCTGAGCCACTTTGCAGCGTATTCGGCAGCCTCGTCACTGAAATTTGCAGTGGAGATGGCTATACTTCTTATTCCGTTCATAGCACCCTCTCGGGCGCCTGCTACTGTTCCGGAGTAAAAGGCACTGATACCGGCGTTTTCGCCGTAATTAAGGCCGGAGATTACTACGTCCG
The DNA here is from genome assembly GCA_016788315.1 of Fibrobacterota bacterium. GTDB lineage: Bacteria > Fibrobacterota > OXYB2-FULL-49-7 > OXYB2-FULL-49-7 > JAEUSG01 > JAEUSG01. The sequence continues at coordinate 7,200 of JAEUSG010000818.1, forward strand.
GTTTCACGGTGCAAAGGTGAGTAACACCCATTTTAACGCAATCGGATGGGGTTCCGCTTACCGAGTAAGCTGTGATGCCTTTGCCTATATCAACCTTGTCTGCATAAAGTGGTGTGAAAATTGTAAATGCGTGTGCGACACCGCTCATCTCATCTTTAGGTGCAACAATAGTTACTGTGTGCTCGCGTGAGAGGTGCAAAGCGAGCTCTCTTATTCCCTTTGCGTTTATGCTGTCGTCGTTAACTAGTAGTAAGTTCATTTATTATTATAGTATTGAGAGAAATAAAATAGCTTATTGAATATCGCTTAAAAAAGCAGTTTTAATTAAAAATGATTTAATCCATGCTTTGCCTATTGAGTCGAATATTATTTAATTTTCAACATACTTTAAAGGAGTACTTTACCAACTTGGCAACACTGACATCAGGTGATGCGGCATTAGTTCGTGAATTTAAAGCCGATCCGACAGATCGACGTAAAAAGCAAACTCTCAATACGCTTTATTGGGAGACAGTTTTCCGTTCTATCAGAGAACGGACCTGCGGCGGCGGTGCAGAATCACTGAAACTTTCCGAAATTGCCCCGCTTCTTAATTCAGGGCTTCTTGATGCATCAATAATTGAGGGTGCAGACACGGAAATCAAACTCGTTGAAAAAGAGAATGAGTACGAAGCTAAGTCTATTACGTTTCCTTTCAGCGAATGGGTTGAGCGTGAATATCAGAGAATTCTATGCTTCGATAAGCGGGATGCTTTAAAGTCTGATATTGCTGATTTGGAACATCTTGTCAAAATAAAAAAGCGTGATATCGAATCTAAAATTGAAGAAAGGCGTTCCCTCTTTTCTTCGAATCTTGACGACGTTCTGGCGGCAAAAGGAATGGCAAATTCTCCCATGAAAACGCAGATTTTAGGCCGTTTTGATAAGTCTAAATCTATGGACGAACTTAAGACTGTCATTTTGCGACAGCAAAAACAGGTCTCCTCCGGTAAGTTTCTTGATGTGCAGGGCAAACGGGAACTGGCAAACAATCTTTTGGAATATCAGAAACAGTATCAGGCCTTTAAAAATGTTGTAACAGAGCTTCGTAATCCAACTCAGGAAAAAGAACTTCTTCAGGTTTCCGAAGAGATTAATGTACTGATTTCAGAAAATATAGACACAGAAATCAAGCGCACCCGTAAAGAGGCTGAACTGCAAACAGTTTCAAATCAAACAGCAAAGCTGTCACCAATTGAAATAGATGCTCAAATGAGCGAGTCCCTGGATTATTTTAAAGGGCTTATGGTTCTCTGTGCCAAAAGGGCGAGAACAGAGCCATTCAGTGTCTGGATTGGGAAAAGTCGGCCCATAACTGTTGCAAGGCTTAAGCAGGTAATTAGTCTGATAGAAGAATTTGATCCAAAGGTATTCAAAAACGAACGTGTTCAGTTTCTAGGAATGCCTAAGTTTATAATCATCCCAGGTTATGGTAACTCGCTCTACGACTGGAAGAATAATGCAATTCTGGTTCCAACTCTCGCTCCAGGTAAAATCGAAGAATCGGTCGTTGCAGGCATTGTTGAATACAAGCTTGATATGGATGAAGACAAAATTTTGCTTACAAGCTTCAATAAGCTTGAGGAAAATAAGCAGATAAAATCTTTGTTACGGCTTAAAGAGCTTTTTGCGAAGAATTATACTGTTTTTATGAGCATGGAAACCCGCGGGTATAAAGTACTTCCAAAAGATATTCGCTTGTGGTTTAACAGGGAAATAGCACCTAACCGTAACGAGATTAAGGTCCCATATGAATTTGATCCAATGGCAATGAAAAAGGAAGAGTACGAAATTCTCAGGAGTGATATTGAGAAGGCGATTTCCGATGGAACTGCTACGTCCAGACAATATTATGGAATGGGTATCTTTAATAACTTCGACGAACAGTTTGAGAAGGCAGTGGAAAGTTTCAGAAAATCGCTGGAGCTTTCACCAGGCTTTATGGATGCTTTGTTTAATCTTGCTATTATGCACATTAAACGCAATTCCAGACGTGAAGCAATAGAGTGTTTTACAGAGTTCCTAAAAAAGAGTCCACAGAACTGGTGGACAATCGTCTGTCAGGAACATTTGATGAAATTACGATAAAGGTTATAGGACACATGACAAAAAAAAGACTTTTCAGCGGCATACAGCCAAGCGGTGAAATTCATATAGGCAATTATCTCGGAGCTATTAAAAACTGGGTAACATTGCAGGAAACGCATGAGGCTATTTACTGTGTTGTTGATTATCATGCAATTACAGTTGTGCAGGATCGTGAAGCATTCCGCAAAAGAATATTCGACACCGCTCTTGGACTTCTTGCAACAGGACTCGATCCTGATAAATGTACTCTCTTTGTGCAGTCGCAGGTTGTAGAACATACTGAACTTGCATGGGTTCTTGGAACAGTCATTCACATGGGCCATCTTGAGCGGATGACTCAGTACAAACAAAAGTCGGAACAGCATCCTGACGACATCAACGTGGGACTCTTCACATACCCCGTTCTGCAGGCGGCAGACATCGCCCTCTACAAGGCAGAAGTGGTTCCGGTCGGAGAGGATCAGGTACAGCATCTTGAACTGGCGCGGGAAATTGTTAGACGATTCAACACCCGCTATGGCGAAATTCTTCCTGAACCGGCCGCTAAAATAGGAGCTGCAGCAAGAATTATGGGGCTTGATGGTAAGGCCAAGATGAGCAAGAGCATGAATAATACAATCGGCCTGTTTGATGCGCCTGTTGA
>JAEUSG010000013.1 GCA_016788315.1 Fibrobacterota bacterium
TTATTCTTGACAACCTAAGATCGGCTTTTAATGTCGGAGCAATTTTCAGGACATCTGATGCAGCGAGAATTGCCGAGATTGCCGCCTGCGGCTACACTGCCCATCCACCACATTTAAAATTGGAAAAGACCGCTCTTGGTACTGACAAATTAGTAAAGAGCTCATATTTTACCTCGACAGTGGATGCAGTGAGAGAAATGAAACAGCGTGGAATGACTGTGGTTGCATTGGAAACTGCTGAAGAAGCTGTGAATTATACTGAATTTGAATTCAATAAGCCTCTGGCTGTTGTTGTAGGAAACGAAGCGCTCGGTATCTCTCCCGAAGTGCTTAACGAGGTGGATGCGGCTGTTCAAATACCGCTTTACGGATATAAAAACAGTCTGAATGTTGCTTCTGCCTATGCTGTTCTAGTTTTTGAAATTATCCGTCAGTGGAATAAAAAAGGAGTTTGAAGTATGAAACAGAGAGCTTTTACAGTAAAAGGTTTTCATCTTGATTTAAGAGTGCAGGTCATGAAAATGGATGCTCTTAAGGCGCTTGCCCGGGATATCAGTGAAATGGGTTTGAATACTCTGGTCATGGAGTGGGAGGCAACCTTTCCCTTTAAAACAAACCCTTTAATTCCATCTGCATATGCTTATACCGGAAAAGAAGTTGCTGAGTTTTTGAGCTACTGTAAAAAGCTAAGGATTGACGTTATACCTTTGCAGCAGTGCTTCGGCCATGTTGAATATATACTTCAGCATGACCGGTACGGCCATCTGCGGGAGAACGCGAAGGATATCTGTCAATTATGTCCTCAGAAGGTTGATTATGCAGTAGAGCTGTTTACGGAGCTTTTTAGCGAAATATGTAAAGTACATACCTCTGATTATATTCATCTTGGATGTGATGAGACTTACTTATTAGGCAGTTGCCCTGCCTGTTCTTCCAAGGCTTCAAAATACAGCAAGTCGAAAGTGTTTGTTGATTATGTTGCAGCAATGTGTAAGATTGTGAGAAAACTTGGCAAGCGTCCTGTGATCTGGGCTGATATGTTGCTCGCTCATCCAGAGGCTGCAACAGAACTGCCAAAGGAGCTTATTGTAGTAGATTGGAATTATGGTTGGGAAAGTGACCGTTTTGGAAGCAATAAACCTCTATTAAAGGCTGGTCTGGAAATGTGGGGATCTCCTGCATTAAGATCTCATCCTGATGATAATTATCTGGTTGCTTTCGAGAAACATCTTAAGAACATCAGGGATTTTGTATCCTACTCAAGAAAGAGCGGTTATACCGGCTCTGTGCTTACTTCGTGGTCTACATCAGGACTTTATGGTATAGAATGGGGAACACATTGGGAGCCGATGGCAATGTTTCCAATTAGACGTGTTTTCCCGCTTAAAGGATGCCGCCTGCTTCTGAAAGCATTTACAGAGGCACTGCAAACTGAAAAACCGCTGGATATTAATGCATTTACGGAAAATTATGCTAGTTCACGATATGGTTTAAGCAAACAGGATGCTGTTAAGTTTCGCAAAGCTATATTTTCAGACGCTTCTGCATTTTTCTCTGACTCCAGTGCATTGATGATTGGTGCGGAACTGAATAAAAAGGATCCAGCAGCTATTTTAAAAGAGGTGAAAAAAGCTTTTGATATTATGAAAAAGCTCACACCGAAAACAAATGTTAGTGAATTTAAACTGTATCTTCTTTACTTTACTATCAGGTGTCATTATATTGCATTTAAATCAATTGAAGCTCGTGTGATAGACAAAAAATTTAAGCCATCAGCAATATCGGGTGTGGTAAAAGAACTCAGATTACTGCTAAAAGAGGCTGATTCTATAGATAAACAGTTTGAAAAAGCATTTGATGATTATCTATTTCCTGCCGAAATCAGAGAAGAGAATCGATATAGAAGAAGAAAAATTGCAAGCCTTTGTGAAAGGCTTGCAAGGGTATCTGCATAATAGTTTGAAGCTGCTATTACCGCTTCATTCTCTTTTTTGCGGATTCGGCCCATCGACCGTCAGGATAGCTTTTTAGATAATTATCGTAGGCTGAACGGGCGGTTTTACGGTCGCCGGTGCGCTCTATGCAGTCGGCATACCAGAACGCAGCATCTTCAGCTAGTGAGCTTCCGGGTATGCCCGTTGCAATACGTGAAAAGCGTCCGGCTGCAGAGTTGCAATCGCCAATTTCATGGCTCTCGATATGCGCAAGGTGGTAAAGCGCTCTGTCAATAGAGGCACTCTTTGGATATAAGCCGATAAAGTTTTTATAGCTGGCGACAGCAGAATCAATCTGTCGCAGTGCGTATCGTACTTCGGCATATTTAAGCAGAGCCTCTTCGCGCCACTGTCCTTTGGGAAAACGGGCAAGATATTCTTTTATCGACGCTGCAGAACCTGTGAAATCGGACAGATCTCGTGATCTTATAAGTATTGCTTCCCAAAGCTGGTTGTCTGCACTTAATGAATCGCAGCAAAGTCGTGAGAGCTCTTCAAGTGCAACTACGTAAGCCGAGAGATCGCCGGTTTGTCTGAATATTGCAGCACGATCCTGCAAAAGATTGAGTTTTTCTACATCAGAAAGAGAGTCGGTCACAAGGAGTCTATTGATAATTGCAAGAGCTCCTGTGAAATCACCTGATTCAAGACGGCTTTTTGCTACAACATATTCTGTTGAAACAAGTATAGAATTGCTTTTTAATGCTGACGTATCAGCTGCAGCAATGTCTGAACTTTGCTCTATAACCATCTTCATCAATGCAAGTTGTCTGCTGCTGTTGAGAACAATAGATGAGTTTGCGGCTAATGATCTTTTTTCGGTTACATTCTGCACAGTTTTTGCAAGAGGGGGAATAATTCTTCCTCCCCTTATTATTGCGGATTCTCCTGCGCGCACGAAAAGCTCATTTTCAATTTGGCCAGGAGGATAGAATTTAACTATACCTTCCGAAACAGACAGGCGTGTGGATATTTTATCTCCGTCGTCTAAAAGCTCAACACGAAATCTGGTGCCGACAACTTCTGCCACTGCCCCTGCTGTAACAACTTGAAAGATTTGCCCCTCTTTTCTTTTAGATACTTCAAGGTCGATACTTCCTGAAGTCAGCTTTATTATGACGGCCTTATTGCTGAATTCAATAAACTCTATTTCGCCTCTTTCGGATAAAATGAAACGTGTACCTGCGTCGATAGCTGAGGTGTATTTATCAGCGTTGATTGAGGATATGCGCAGCCCCGCTTTAAGCTCAGTTACAGATTTGGCGGATGCAACACTCTCTTTGACCGGTTCTCTGAAAATAATTACAGCAAAGATAAAAGCCGCTGCGGCGGCAAGTGCCGCAGCGCTGTATGAAAAAGGCAGAAGACGAACCTTCTTTTTGTTCTGGATTTCAGAAATAACGCTATCCTCAAGCGATTTCCATTTCGCTTCACTCCAGACAGGAGGGTTGCTTTTCTTAATGTCATTAAGCGTGTTCACAATAACTCTCCGTTAATTTTGAAGAAGCAAGCGCTGATTTCAACATCTTTCTTGCGTAAAAAAGCCTTGACTTAACCGTGCCAGGCGGCACCCCTGTTATCGCCGATATTTCTTCAATAGGCTTATCCTCGACATCGTGAAGTATTATGACCGCTCTTTTGCTTTTATCCAGGGTGTTAAGCGCGTCATATATTTCACGCTGGTTTTCGCCGGAAATAATTTCATCAAGGGCATCAGGCCCCTTGTCGGCAAAATCCTTAATTCTATCTGCTGCAGTAGGGTCGATCATAAGCCTTCTCTTTTTCATTTTTCTGCGGATAACATCTGTGCAAACATTCAAACCGATTCTATAAACCCAAGTTTCGAACTTTGACCCGCCTTTAAACTTAGGGAGGCTTCTGAACATCTGGATAAAGATCTCCTGAACCGCCTCATCCAGATCCTCCGACTGTCCGAGCTGTCTGTACGTAATACGTAGAACTAATTCACGGTAACGCTTAAAAAGGGCTCTCTGTGATGCTTCGTCACCATTGATGGAGCCTCGAATAAGCTCTTCAATTAATTCCATATGTATATGTCGTTCTTTATTTTCATAAGGTTCAAATAAAATTCACTTTGAATATCTTTTATTTATTTTTTTATTTTGCCAAAAACAGAGCCCGCTTCCAGTCCAACTTATTGCTGCTATTGAAGATAGGGCAAGTCTTGTGGTTCTTGCATTTTCTGCTCTGTTCGGATTTGTGTTCCTGTTTTCCAGTTCAACGTTGTACATCAGGGCACTTTCCCAGGTAGTTGCAACAGCTAAAATCATAAACAGCCAGGTTGGATAGTAATCTATTTTTGCAACATGGTAGAGATTCTCTGTCCCGCCTGATGATATATGCACAATCTCTGAGTGATTTTTAATTTTGTAGCCTTTAAGCTCAATCTGATGAAGCCCCGGGTTCAATATAAGCTCTTTCGGAGAGTTGCCCTCTTCTCTGCCATCAACAATAATTGTAAGATTTGACGGCTCAGAATCAATCCGGAGTCGGGACAATGGGTTGCCTTCAAAGGTATTCCTGATTTGAAGGGCTGCCGTGAGTGCTGCTTCTGTAAGGCTATTGTTCTGAATCGGTATGATTTTCTCGTGTAGAATATTTCGTCTGAAGTCGAGTAGGCGGAAAACAACTTGATGCTCATGCTGCATTGTCTCTCTGATTTCACCGTGGGCGGCGGCAAGCATGGGCTGTTGTCTTAAAATGGAATCTCTTACCTCTGTATCAAACGGGTAGTCAAACTCCTTTATAATAACTTTTGTAACGGAGTGTCTGGTCAGGTGGCTTCTCATGTAAATGTGGAAAGAGTCCGGAAAGCCGTGGCTGGCAGCGTGTTCCAGAGGGAAAAAGCCGATAACACCGCTGCCTTGTGCTCCTGAAAGCATGGTCAAATTTAGCAATAATAGAAAAAAGAGGCTGGTTTTCAAAAGGTTCCTTTTTTATTCTCCTTATGACAAAATAAAAAAAATAGCAGGCAGTCGGCAGGAATCGTTATTTTTAGGCCATTATTTTTTTAGGAGAATAAAAGATATGGAAACAAAGAAGTCCTGGGCGATTGGCGTTGATATCGGTGGTACCACTATAAAATGCGCATTAATATCTGAGCACGGTGATGTAAAAGGGGTTCGAAGAAGTCCAACGGAAGCAAATCTCGGCAGAGAGAAGATGCTGAATAATATTAAAAATGCCATAAATGAGGTTCTTGTTGAGAATGAACTTCGTCTTCATGATATTGAAGGTATAGGATTTGGTACTCCGGGCCTTATTGTTGATGGCGTACTTGAGGGTAATCCGAATCTTCCGGCATGGAACGGAACTCCAATTGCTGCAGAAATGAAAGCGAGATTTGATGTTCCTTGCTTTGTCGCTAACGATGTTACGATTGCGACCTTTGCTGAATTTATATATGGTGCCGGTAAGGGAGCGAAAAATCTTGTTATGTTTGCTGTCGGAACAGGTATCGGCGGTGGTCTTGTAATAAACGGTCAGCTATTCGAAGGGTCAAACGGTATGGCAGGAGAAATCGGCCACGTAACCGTAGTTCCCGATGGCCGTGTTTGCGGATGCGGACAAAAGGGCTGTCTTGAAGCATATTCAAGTACTCTTGCCATTAATGCGATGACCCGGGAATATCTGACATCGATGCGCGGGAAAAGCTCAAAGATCTATGAAGCTGTTGGCGGAGATCTGAGTAAGGTAACTCCTAGAATAGTATATGATTGCGCGAAAGAGGGTGATGAAGTTGGCCTTGCAGTCAATGAAACTGTATGCACCTATCTTGCTGTTGCAATAGGCGGCCTTATTAATACACTGAACCCAGATACAATTATTCTTGGTGGAGGTGTTATGGAAGCTGGAGAAATTATAATCGGTAACATTAAAAAGAAGCTGCCCTTGTATTCCCATTTTATGATGCGTGAAAGATGTCGGCTTGTTCCGGCTTTGCTCGGAGAAAATGCCGGTGTTACCGGTTGCGGTGCTCTTGTTTTCCGCAATCTCGGCAGAATCTAAATTTTGAGATTGATTTACTTCCTGAATAAGCAGTGGGTCATTCTTACCCTTGCTTTTGTTCTTGCCTTATTGGCAGGTGACTTTGCGAAATACATCAAGCCTGCAGTAATGCCGGTTGTTATGGCTGTAATGGTTCTCTCCGCTTCATCGTTTAATCCTTCAGATCTTCTGCCTCTTAGTAGAAGCATACGTTTCGGTGCAGCTGGATTTTTTTGGAATTATGTATTACTGAGCGGTGTAGTTCTCGTAGTCTCAACGCTTCTTGTAACTGATCCCGATTTGCGGGCCGGTTTTGTGATGGTTGCTTTGTCACCTCCCGGAGTCGCAATTGTGCCTTTTACATTTCTAATGGGTGGCAGAATTATTCAGGGGGTTGTTGGAACATTTGGAGCATTTGTAGGTTCAATTGCTGCAGCACCGTTGATTGCGGCGTGGCTTATTGGCAGCGGCAGTGTAGGATCCGGCAAAATGGTTGTTCTGCTGATTCAGGCAGTTATTATCCCCTTTATTGCGGCGCGTATTCTTATGCGGTCAAAAACTTTTAACAGAATGCTTACATATCGTGGTACAATGATAAACTGGGGAATGTTCCTTATTACATTTACCTCAGTTGGTCTTAACAGCAGTACCTTTTATGAACACCCCCGTCTCGTTCTGGATGCCGTTGCGGTAAGCATAATCTCAATTTTCGGGACCGCTTTTATTGTCGAGATTATTTCGAAGAAGGCTGGACTGAATCGGGAAAAGAGAATTCCGCTTATGCTTCTTTCAACCATTAAAAATGGCGGATTTGCTGTAGTCGCGGCTATGGCTATTGCCGGAGAGCGGGCATCCGTATCGGCTGCGGTTTTTAGTGGATTTACAGCAATTTTCCTTGTTTATCTATCGGCAAGGGATAAATGGAAGCCATTTTAACTATTTTAATGATATGAAAACTATTCTGCTGGTTTTGTTGACTGCGCTATCCGCTTATGCCCAATTCGGCCAAAATAAAGTGCAGTATGACAAGTCAAAATGGATTACTATTCAAACACCACATTTTGATGTTTATTATTCCGATTACAGTAAGGAACAGGCAGTCTATGCTGCTGCTTTCCTTGAAAAGGCGCTAGACTCAATTACAAGAAGTGTTGATTATCATGTAAAGAAGAGAATTCCGGTTATCATATACAGATCACAGTCTGAATTTATGCAGACCAATGTGATTCTTGAAGAGTTGAGCGAAGGTGTCGGCGGATTTACAGAGGTTTTTAAATCACGTGTTGTTGTCCCATTTACCGGCTCATGGCCCGATTTCCATCATGTCCTGCATCATGAATTAGTTCACGCAGTAATGTACGATCTGATCTTTGAGAATGTCGTAAATGCATTCAGAGCCAGAACCTCTTTTCAGATTCCATTGTGGGTGGCTGAGGGCTGGGCAGAGTACGAATCAGCAGGATGGAACCTTGAGAGCGATATGTATCTGATGGATGCTCTTCTGTATGGCTACATTGCCGGACCGGAATATGAATTCGGTTCACAGTATCTCGCATATAAAGCTGGTTGTGCCTTTTATAATTTTTTATCCCGTCAATATGGCCGTGAATCAATAGGTAAATTTTTAAAGTATCTGGCGGTAATAAAAAATGTCGAGAGAGCGTTTAAACGGGCTACAGGTGAGGATCTTCAGGTTGCCGGCGACCTTTTTATCAAGGATCTTAAGAAAAGGTATTGGCCGGAACTTGGCAAAAGAGAGGCCGCCTCTTCCTTCGCAAGAAAACTTACAAGCCATCGTGCAGTGGGTAATTCATTTTTATCGGCTGACAGAGGCCGCGATCCGCTGGCTCATTTTAATATTCAGCCTTCAGTTTCGCCTGATGGTAAGCAGATTGCCTATTTCAGCGACAGAGAAGACTATCCTTCCATTTTTGTAATGAATGCACAAAGCGGAAAGATAACCGGAAAACTTGCCGTTTCCGGTTCGTCTGACAATTTTGAATCATTTCACTCATTCAAAAGCGGAATAGCATGGTCACCTGATGGGAAGAAGATATGCATCGTTGCGCAGTCGCAGGGTGAGGATGTTTTGCGGATAATAAGTTCTATTAATGGAAAGGTTCTGGAGACTCTTCCATTCAGTTTTGACAGAATAGAACATCCCGACTGGTCTAAAGATGGAGGCCGTATTGTCTTCGGTGTCCAGCATCAAGGTCAGTCTGATCTATATTACTTTGACTACAAAACCTCTGCTGTGGTGCGTCTTACAAGCGATGAGAACTATGATACATATCCGCGCTTTTCACCGGATGGAACAAAGATTCTTTTTGAATCAGAGACACAGAAGGATCGAACTGGCGGAAGCAGCGGAACAGACCTGTTTCTGCTTCATATTGCTGAAAAGAGAATACAGCGGCTTACCGATCATAGTGCGGATGACAAAATGGCCATTTTTGCTGACAGCGGACGGTCAATAATTTTTATATCAGATCGATCCGGAATTGCGAACATATACAAACTTGATCCTGTTTCACTGAAAGTGTCAGTTGTCACCAACACATATTCCGGCTGTTTTAATCCATCAATGCCGGTCGATTCCCGTTTTATGGCCTTTTCTCTTTTTGAAAATGGCGGTTGGGATGTTTATAGAATGGAAAGGCCATTGGATAGAACAGCAGACACTATGCCCGAACCTACGAAATATGCCGCCTCTTTGCTTGGAGATACCTCTCTTGCTTTCTGGCGTAAAGTTCAGGTTCCTCCTCCGTTAACAGACTCGTTGAAAGTTGATTCCGGAAAGGCAAAGAAAAAAGCTGTCGCTGAGGATGAAGATGATTCGCTTGACAATGTATGGCAGAGGTCCCCTTCGATTTTCAACGATCCATTTTCTTCGTCCTATATGCCTCCTCAAAGAGATGCCAGGCTGGTATCAAAGTATACTGTTGATACGAGTGATTTTTTGCATGATTCAACACTCTATAAGAATAAAGATGGGAGCTATATAGATAGGGATTATGTTCCGAAATTTTCGTTTGATGCAATCGCGGTTGCTGTTGGAGGCGCCTATTCACCATATGGTGCCTCAATAGCTGGTCAGGGTGCGTTCCTGCTTTCAGATATTTTAGGAAACCATAGGATATATGTAGCTGCCAATATGTACGGGAGTGGTCTTGAAGATCCTTTGAGTGCACTTAATGGAATGATTCAGTACGCATATCTTCCATATCGTACAGACTTTAACGGCTTGCTGATGCGTTACACAAATACGATTTATGCTGAAAATGGAGATAGCTCTTTTCTTTATCTGGATGCTGTAAATGAAGCACGGGTTGATTTCTCATATCCTTTGTCAGTTTTTGCACGATTGGACGGTGGGATAGGTTATACTCTTTTGACAAGAAATCGTTTTGGAATATTCGGAAACGATACCGATGGTTTTGTCGAACTTCCGAAAAAGAAAATGCCCTCTGCATCTTATGCAGATGTATCGGCCTCTTTTGTGTTTGATAATACTTTGTGGGGTTCAACCGGGCCCGTAAAGGGGGAGCGATTCCGGGTTACCGGTTATCTCTGCCCTAATACAGGAGAAACTCCTTATGGCTTCGGTGTTGCTCTTCTTGATTTTAGGGAATACTTCCGCTTTTTACGGAAATACACAGTTGCGTTGCGTTTGAATGGCGGTGCGAGCCATTCGATTGGCAACGGTATTAATCCAAAGAAATTCTATCTCGGCGGACTACAAAATGATTTGTCCAGCTTTTTTGACCCCTATATTTTTGACGGTTCAGTTGATGACAATTATTTCTCATCATTAATTATGCCTCTTCGTGGCTACTCAATTGGAGGTGTAAATCCGGATGGTAATACTAAGTATGCTCTTGCAAACCTTGAGCTTCGCTTTCCATTTATCGATTACCTTATTATGCACGTTCCTCCAATCGGTTTTTCCGGCATTGCGGCAACAGCTTTTCTCGATGCAGGTACCGCCTGGAATGATATAAATGATGTCCGCTTAACCAAAAATGGACACTTACATTCTCTTAAAGCTGGTGCCGGATTTGGTATAAGGGCGCATCTGATTTATGGCATGCTCTTCAAATGGGACAGAGCGTGGCGTCTTGGGAATGACAAAGGCCATGAGGATTATTTCTCAATAGGTGCTGAATTTTAGCTTTAAGTTTCCCTTAAAGGCTGTTTTTATTCAAAAAACCGCTTTATTTTACCAGCAGCTCTGCCGATATCTTAAGAGTAAATCAGTGAACAAGGAGGTTCGCTTATGACTCAAGCCAAGATGGCACACTTTGAGCAGCTTAAGACGCTGCTGCAGGAACACTACATTCCATTTCTCGGTGGCAGGCCCGATAGGGAAAACCCTATAAATGCTGAAGATTTGATGAATCTTTCAATCGATCTGTGGACAACATCATCAGTTGATCGATTTATGAAGCTGCTTAAATAGAAGGTTTTTTAAGCGGCAGCCAGCGTAGGACATCCTGAATGGAAGCGTCCCAGTAGCCCCACTCGTGGGTTCCTGGTGATTCTTTGTACTCAGCCTTGATATTGCTTTTTTTCAGGAAGTCTCTGAACCGTAGATTGTCTCCATAAAGAAAATCTCCGGTTCCGCAGCACTGGTATATTGCGGGCAGCTTTATCTTTTTGCGCATATTCTTTTTAGCAAGGGCGGTCAGATCATTATCCGATCCTGGTATGCTCTTCAATTTTCCGAAAACATTATTTATTATGTCAATTCGTTCTTTGTCGTTTTTTACCGAGGTAAGAAAACTGTAAGGATCAACAGCGCCGGACATAGAGGCTGCTGCTGCATACTTTTCCGGAAAACTGAAAGCTAGTTTAAGTGCTCCGTAGCCGCCCATTGAGAGCCCTGCAACAAAGTTTTCCTCACGTTTTTCCGATAACGGAAAGAGTTTTCTGGCTATAGCAGGAAGCTCCTTGCTGATAAATGTCCAATAGTCAAGACCATGTACCATATCTGTATAATAGCTGCGTCCAGCTTCAGGCATAACCACGGCAAGTCCACGCTTTTCGGCATATCTTTCTATGGATGTTTTTCTGGTCCACGCGGTATGGTCGTCAGAAAGTCCATGCAAAAGCCATAGGACCGGCATTTTTTGAACGGTAGTGTTTTCGTTGATAGGAAGGATGACTGTCATGGCCGTTGAAAGCTTTAGTGTGTAGGAATAGAAGCTGCATTCAATTTTTGCCATACAGAACGGTTACTCCTCTTTTTGTCAATTCGTTTACAATGTCCGTATTTATTTCGCTGTCGGTTACAAGGGTGTTGATCTCTTTGAAATCTGAGAAATTAGTGAGTGAAACCATCTCCCACTTGCTGGAATCTGCAACAATTACAACCTTTTTGCTGATTCGCATTAGAGCCTTTTTGAAGTCTATTACTCCAGGGTCGCTGTCACCAATGCCATATTCCAGGCTTAAGCTTCTTGCCCCCATGAATGAGGTTTGAACTCTTAGATTGTTCACGAATGCTGCAACCTCTGATCCGGTCAGAGCCGCGTCCTCATGCTGCAGATATCCACCAGGCATAATGAGCTTAATTGCAGGTCTGTCGACAAATTCATTGGCTACAGCAAGACAGTTGGTCAATATGGTAAGGGAGGGCATGTTTTTAAGATATGGTGCCATTGCAAGAGAGGTGGAACTGGCATCAAGCGCGATTACATCACCTGGACTCACAAGAGAGGCAGCTAGCTTGCCGATCTCCTTTTTTGCTGTTGTCCTTGTTCTAAGGCGGTCGGCAAGAGGAAATACCGGACCCCTTGGCATTATGATCGCCTTGCCCAATGTTCTGATGACTTTACCCTGACTCATAAGCGCAGTGAGATCTGTCCGGATAGTTGCACCGGTTACATTTAATGTGGCGGACAATTCGTCAACTGCCATCTCATGCTGTTGGGAGAGGAGTTCTACTATTTTCTTTCTGCGCTCTTCCTGATATCGGTCTGTTCTCATTTTTCACCTATTTTCATAATTTTCATTTAGAAAATATTTAACTTCCACGTAAGAGTGCAATCGAATTTCCCGATCAATGTATTATTGGTGGCCCATTAGAGCGTATGTTCAGGTGCAAAAGGTGGCAGGTTTTCTCCGGTTTGTCTGTAGTTGATAAAATGCTTATCGTAGCGCCCGGTACACAATCATACCGCCGCACAGAATAATAAAACAGCCGAAAACAAGTTGAAGACTCTTGTTTGACATAGAGGACATCAGACTGGTTCCGATTTGAGCACCAATGATAGCTGCGACGATCAATGCGATTATTGATTTCAGATCAATCTGTACGTGTCCCATACTGTAATAACGATAGAAAGAATATATGGCCATGGGTGCAATTGCCGCGAGACTGATGCCCTGAGCACTTTTCTGGGTCATTCCTAGAATAATTGTCATAGCGGGCACCATTATGAGCCCTCCGCCGACACCCATAAGCCCACCCAAAAAGCCTGCTGCAATACCAATAACGGCAAAAACCGGTAGAGATGCAACTGTCTGCATAATTTTCTCCTGTTTATAAATTTATCGATAAAATAGATTTAAAAAGAGGAAATAAAATAAAAATTCGTCCCCCCTTTTTTTTTGCTCTGGAAAAAAAAGGGGGGCAAGGGGGGTTCGATTTTAACTCAGTGTCTGGTCAGTGTTCCATCCCAAGTGCTAACCTTCTTTTTAGAATCCTCTTCGGTAAACCAGACAGATGTAACAGATTTTGTTTCTGTAAAGAAGGCAACACCATCTTTCCCAAGTGTATGCAGGTCACCAAAGAAAGAATCCTTGTGTCCGCTGAAGGGGAATATTGAATATGGAACAGGAATGCCAACATTAACGCCGACCATTCCGCCGTGTGTCCTTTTTGCGAATTCGCGGGCATAGCGTCCACTGCTTGTGTATATGCTTGAACCATTTGCGAAGCGGCTTGCATTCATTATTGCAAGGCCCTCTTCGAAATCTTTTACCCTTTTTATGCAGGTAACCGGACCAAAAATCTCTTCGTTGCCAATTGACATTTCCGGTGTAACATTATCGAATATTGTAGGTCCAACATAGTAGCCTTTTTCAAAACCTGGTACAACTGGATTACGGCCGTCAAGAACGAGTTTTGCCCCCTCTTTAACACCTTTGTCTATCCATTCCTGGACTGACTTTTTCTGACCTTCGGAAACAAGCGGCCCCATGGTAGAATCTGGAAGATATGCGGGGCCAAGTTTAAGTTCTTTGGCATATTTCGTAAGCAGGGAGACAAATTCATCTGCAATTGATTCCTGAACGCAAATTACAGGAAGTGCCATGCAGCGCTGACCGCAGCAGCCG
>JAEUSG010000014.1 GCA_016788315.1 Fibrobacterota bacterium
AGAGGGGGATGAGCTCCGGGTGGTTTTCGGCAACCGAATCGAATAAATCTTCCATTGTTTCAAGAATATACACTTTTTCATCAATCATTTTTATTTTTCCCGCATATATATTATATTCATAAACTTCAGAAAAACATCATATTAGGAGATTTTATGGCCAGACAATGTATGGTAACCGGCAAAAAGGCTATGTCCGGTAATTACGTTTCACACTCAAACAACAAAACAAAGAGACGACACGGTATAAACCTTCTCGAAAAGAAGATCTGGATCCCGGAACAGAAAAAATGGGTAAGAGTTAAAATTTCTGCCAAAGCACTCAAAACCATTCACAAAAATGGTGCTGCATCTGTTTTGAGCAAAGCCGGTGTAATTTAAGGCTGATGGAAAAAATCGGGGTATGATCTACGCGATCGTTTCCGATATTCACGCAAATGCTGCGGCATTTAATGCCGTCCTGGATGATATTGAGTCAAGAAAAGTTGACAGAAAGATATGTCTCGGAGACATAGTCGGCTATTGCGCTGATCCTAACGAATCTATTGCCGCTGTAAAAGTTTTTGATACAGTACTCATGGGAAACCATGATTATGCTATTCACGATACAGTTCTGGTGGAAAAGTTCAATTTTCATGCCCGTCTGGCTATCGAATGGACCTGCGAAAAGCTTACTCCGGCCGATAAAGAATATCTGGCCAATCTTCCCTTAAAAGCTGAAGATGGCGAACTCACCTTTGTCCACGCAACACCAAGAGATCCAGGCGACTGGGGTTACATTATCAACATCGATGATGCTCTGGACGCATTTAACTATTTCAGCAATAATATATGCTTTCTAGGTCATACGCATAACCCTCTCGTCGTTACCGACAAGGGACATGTACTTCTTGATAAAAAACTGCACTTAAAAGATGATACCCGCTATCTTGTCAATGTTGGAAGCGTCGGTCAGCCGCGCGACGGCGATCCTCGTGCCTGCTACGTAATTTACGATTCAGACAAACGTATTCTTGAGTTTGTAAGAGTAAATTATAACATTGGTCAGACACAGAGCAGGATGATTAAGGCTAAGTTTCAGCCATTTCTAATCCATCGACTCGCCGAAGGAAGGTAGTATTCAATGAAAATTTCCAGCAGGATCTATGAAGGCCCGTTGCAAAAGCTTCGGACGGATGCTCTAGTAGTGCTAATAGATAACGATACACCTCTTTTTGAAGATGAGGCACTTACCTCCATAGCAAAAGAGGTTTCAGCAGATGTAAAGTCGGGACACTTGTCAGCAGAACGCATCTATAATACTCCAAAAGGGTGGAACTGCAGAAGCGTCATCTTTTTTTCCACATCCCTGCAGAAAAACTTTTCACCGGTTGAACGCATCGAAAACACTCTGGCCCAGGCTGTCCAATATTGTAAAAACAGAGGCTGGCTTGACGTTTCTATTCTTCTGAATACTCCGCATCCGGAAACTGCCAGATTCATTGATGCTGTCTTTATTTCACAGTATTCATTTACTGCATTCAAAAGTAAAAAGAAAGAATCTGAAGACAAAACGATTAATGTAAACTTCATCCTTCATAAAAACGGCATACGCTTATTGAAAATACGTCAGAATATCTCTCTTTGTCAGAATCTAGCACGCGAGATGGTTAATACACCTGCGAATGTTGCAGATATTAACTTTATGAAAGAGCATGCAAAAAAGATCGCAAAAGAGGGTGGATATAAGTACACTGTTTATGAGAGTACAGCTCTTAGAAAGATGGGCTACAACGGACTTCTGACAGTAGGTGCAGGCGGTCACATCCCACCAGCAATGGCTGTTCTGGAATATATTCCTAAGGTAAAATCTGGTAAAGAGCACATCTGTCTTCTTGGAAAGGGAATTGTTTTCGACAGCGGTGGAATCTCAATCAAACCGGCTCCGGATATGTGGACTATGAAAGGCGATATGGCTGGTGCAGCTGCTGTCCTTTGTGCAATGAAGTCATTTGTTGACAAAAAACCATCTGTCAGGGTTTCGGCTATCGTCTGTCTTGCAGAAAATCTGCCCGATTCAAAGTCAGCACGCCCGGGAGATATTTTTAAAGCTGCCAACGGTAAAACCATCCATGTTGATAATACCGATGCAGAGGGAAGACTAGTTCTTTCTGATGGTCTCTTTCATGCCGGTAAGCTTGGTGCAACACACATTATTGATTTCGCAACACTGACTGGTGCCTGTGTAGTTGCTCTTGGTGAGCGTATTGCTGGCATTATGGGCAATGACGACGCATGGGTTGATAGAATAATAGATGCATCAAATGCAACAGGGGAGCGTGTTTGGCGCTTACCGCTTCCTGTTGATTACCGTTCATATCTTGATACCCCTGTTGCAGACATAAACAATATTGGTGGCCGTTTCGGCGGAGCAATAAACGGAGGTCTCTTTCTTCAGGAGTTTGTTCCTGATGGGATTAAGTGGGCTCATGTTGATATTGCCGGTCCTGCATTTTACCAGCGCAAGTTCGGCATTTTCGCAGAAGGCGCAACAGGTTTTGGCGTAAGACTCATCAATAGGTTGATAAATAAAGAATAAACCGGAGTTCAATAGGCATGGCTGCAAAGATAGAATTGACAAACGAACAGTATATCGCCCTGATAAAACTAGTGTACCTGGGCCACTGGATGGCTACAAGCATATACGAAGATCACGATGAAGAGTTGGATACTCTTGAAAATCATCTCTATTCATTCTATAAGAATTTCGATATGGATGAATGGATTGAGTTCTCTGCTAAAATGGGCAGCTTTTTCCCGACACCTGAGTTTGATGAGGCGATGGGTGAGTTTGTTGATAATTATGATGATTTCATATTCTGGAAACAGCTTGCTGAGCGTATGTCCAGACGTGATCTTGAGAAAGAATTAGGCATTGCAAAAGTTGAATCTATGGATTATACTGAACTTACAGCCGCGATGGAACCTCTGATTGATAAATATACATCTGAATTTATGGATAACGGTGTAGATCGAATCTACCTATCAGAACAAAAGCCTAAAATATCCGGGTGATGCATTATCTCTTATTTGATTTATTGAGCGATGCAAATTCGCTTGGACTGCACTGCATAATTCTACGGAACTGACGCGCAAAATAATTTGTATCAGTAAATCCAATTTCATACGCAATGTTTGTTACAGTAAGATTAGAATGATATAAAAGAGTGCAGCTGTTTTGAATTCTCTGACGAATGATATAATCAATAGGAGTATGCCCCATCGTTTTACGAAAAACTCTAATGAAGCGGCCAACTGTCATGCAGGCCATTTCAGCCAGGTCACCTAGTTTTAGAGATTCTGCAGAATGGCGTTCAATGTAATTAATGACCTTTGAAAAACTTTGAAAAGACTCTAACTGTTTTGTCAATCTTTGCGAATGAACATCTGAAAGAAAACAGATAAACTCCATAAATAATGCTGTTGAATTAAATTCATAACCAGAAGGTTTGAGTTTCATCAGTCTTTCAATTTTATTTATGAACCCTGAGGCTTTTGAAAGTTCAGTTGTTGTTAAGCGTAATCTATTGTTAAAACCACCTTTCTTTGTTGGTTTGTCTGTATCGAAAATCAGATGATATCCGTTAAGTTTTTTTGCTTCAATCCAGGGAATGTTCAGCTTCTCAGGTACAAAAAGAAAGTTTGCAAGATGTAAATGATTCGGCTCCTTATAGCCATGCGGCCTGTTTGAAACAAAACAGTCGCCTGCTCTCAGTTCATATTCACCTGATCTTGAAAAATGAATTCCTTGTCCACCTAAAACAACGACCAGTTCAGTAAAATCATGGGTGTGCAGTCCAATAGGAAGCTGATTGCGCTGACGTTCGAGGGAAAATGGATATTGTTTTAGATAGTCTTTTGCAAAAAGTTTGAACATACTCAAAGATATATCAGAATAGAAATATTGTGCTACTATATTTTGATAACATTGTTAAGGAAAATGATCTATTCATAGTATAATATTATTCTAGGAATTTAACACGATACTAAAGAGAAAGGAACAATATTATGCGATTTAAAAAAGCCTTTCTTTGGCTGTTAGTTTCTTCAACTTTTCTTTCAGCACAAATGACATGGCTGAATAATGGACAATTGAAGCTGGGTGTAAATCTTAGTCTTGGCGGTGCTGTAACCTATTTATCGGAACTTCCCGCAGATATAAATATGATAAACAGTTATGATTGGGGACGCCAGATACAAATGTCCTATTATTCAGACCCGATTCCGTACGCGCCAAATGGTAATCAGCCCAAAGCTGAATGGGCAATGCTTGGATGGAATCCTATTCAATCGGGTGATTGTTATGGCAATCGTTCAACAGTTCTTACATATACTAATGCAGATTCTCAGATATATGTAAAATGCATCCCTATGCACTGGCCGCTTAATAACGTTCCCGGCGAATGTACTTTTGAGGTGTGGTACAAACTCAACGGCAAGACAATAACTGTCCGTTCACGGATTAACAACGCACGGCCGGAAACTACATGGTTTGCAGCGAAGGAGCAGGAGCAGCCGGCAATTTATACGAACGGACCCTGGTATAAGCTGGTAACATATATAGGAGATGCACCATTTACCAACGCACCAGTTACTGAGGTTGTTAAAAAAGATGACGGTCTTGGTTTCCCTTGGCGAAGATTCAGTAGTCCTGAACAATGGATGGCGCTGGTTAATGACAACAACCATGGCCTCGGAGTGTGGAGTCTCGGACATGTTAATATGTGTGGCGGTTTTGCCGGTGGAGACAGCAGGAAGGGGAGCGGAGGCGCCACGGATGTACAAACTGGTTACATTTCACCTATTGGAATAGATATTCTAGATTCTAAAATAACCTATGATTACAACTATACCATAATAATCGGCGATGTTAATGAGATTCGCCAATATGCGAAAACTCATGCTCAATACGGTGAACCATTCACATGGACCTTTATGAGCGATAGACAGCATTGGACATATACCGGAAGCGCCCGTGATCAGGGCTGGCCAATTTACAATCAGCTTGACATAAGATGGACAGACAGCACAGCAACTATTCTCAGTCCGAAAACATTCTGGAATGCAGACTCTTTTTCGCAACTAACAATAAGTGCAGATTTTAAGAGCTGCACTGAGCCTTTAAAAATAAGGCTTTACGCCTTTGATTCTACCGATCTTAAACATTGGCCTCAGTGGGGAGAGGGACTGCGTCCTCCAGCATCACACGACATTGAGTATTTTTTATATCCTACTGGAAGTGGCTTTAAAACCTACAAATTGGATCTCTCTTATAAAACAGCATACATGAACTCATTTACTAGAATAGAGATCAAATTGCCAGGAACCAATGGTTCAATATCACTTTCATCCATTAAATTAGATAAGTATGTTGATTCATCAAAAGGGGTAGTTAACCTTTCTCTGATTGATTCTGTGATCTCTCAGAATATTAATACACAGGCAACTGTCCGGTTGTTAAGAGCAGGAACGGAAGTTAAGCAGATTAGCTGCAATAATGGTGTGTGCAAAATTACTGCTGATTCAGGTAGCAACTATATTATCAATGTATCAGCTGCCGGATATTCTTCTAAAATTTCTATACCTCTTTTCCTGACTG
>JAEUSG010000084.1 GCA_016788315.1 Fibrobacterota bacterium
TTCTGCAGTGCTAAACCGAAATCCAGATTCTTGACAACATCTCTGTATTTTAAACCGAAGTCTACAGCATAAGAATAAGAGATGCCTTTTCTTTTTTCATTTCCTACCGGCACATCAGAAAGTTTACTGTATATGAATTTAGGTGATATTCCGACTCCAAGATTATTACCGAAACTTGTTCCATAAGAAACACCTATAAACATATCATAAGAGTTAAACTCACCCAGTTCCTTGCCGAGTTCATCTGTCCATTTACTTGTACCAAATGATATATACTTTACAAAAGCGCCAAGTGTACCCCAATCTTCAGTAGGATAGGTGCCTGAAAGATTCAGATGGTAAAGATCTGGTAAAGCAAATTCAGGAAGAAGATTCTCATAGAAGGCGGCAACCTGCTTCTCTGCCTTATCAAAGCGGCCGATTCCCTTATCGGTAAGCACCCAAACGTCACGTCCCTGTGGAATAATCATGCTGACTTTGTCCGATGGAAGACCGTTTTTTGCATGAAAGTGCTTCCAGTAGGCGCCAACAATTTCTGACTTACCGTCCTTGGTTTCCAGTGCCCCTTTATAATAGCGCAGAGCCCCTTTTTTAGTAGACAGCCAAATATAGTCTCTTGTATCAGCTGTAACTGAAAAGACTTCATTACCATCCATTCTGAATTTTTTCCATGCTTTAAGACGATATCTGGATAAACCGTTTTTTGTTGCTGCCCACACATTACGTTCAGCATCCAGAGCGAATGCTCTGACATCGTTATCAACCAAACCGTTTGTTGAGTCGTAAATGGTCACGCTCTTACCTTTACGACGAACAAGTCCGTTTGTTGTGCCAATCCAAACGGCATCTCCGTCATCGATCATAATTGTATTTACAGCATCGGTACCGGTGAATTCAGCCGTTTTCTGTATTGTCCACTCGCCTTTTGAGAATTTGGCCGCACCGGAATCTGTTGCAACCCAGACATCAGACGAGCCAGCATATATTGACTTTACAAGAGCATTTGGCAGTCCATCTTTCCCTGTGGCATACAATTTCCAACGCCCGGACGCATATGTATAAAGTCCGATATCTGTACTTACCCATAACCTGTTTGATGGGTCTACGGCCATCGAGATAATTGTTCTGCCGCTTAGTACAACGCTGAAAGGAATTCTGAAATCAGGAATATTTTCTTCGTCTTCAGGAAGTTCTATGTCATTATATTTGCGTACACGCTTTACCGCAGCATCAAGAAAGAGAGAATCCTGAGCGGAAAGAGTGTCTTCCATACCAAGATATTTTTTTACAACTTTTGCAATGTTATAATTCTGTTCGAGAAAGAATACTTCGTACGAAAGCCATTGCGAACCATCAAACTTATGCAGAGTATTATCTGAGGTAGAGGCCCACAATGAAGCTTTTTCGCCAAATAGAAGTTTTTTCTTCCCTGCAAGAATTGAAAATTTAAGCCCGTTCTCAAGCTGATAAATCTTCCACGCATTAGACATCGGCTGAAGGCCTAGAGCACCGGGATTATAAAATATTGCATCGACGTCATCTGACAAGCCGACATAGGCTTCACCTAGGGCGGTAGCTCTTGCGCCCGGGGCAAGTAGAATTGTTGGAATTGCAGCTTGACCGACAGCACGGACATCACTTACTGAAAATATTAGAGCAACTACAGCCAGGATGATTTTCTTTTTTTCGGTAAACTTCATGCTGTTTCCTTATTGTAATGGTGACATTTTTTAAACTTTAAGGACATTTCTCCAACCCGGAAGAGGAAAAGGACCAGACGCTATCCGGTAATGGACTAAATCATTAGAGGGTACGGCCGAAGGATCAGGAACAATACGGCATCGACAACCTGCAAAAAAAGGAGGAAGCAGCTCTGGATGACGATAAACATCTTCCCTAGTTAGAAAATACTTTTTTTCCTTAAATGGTTGACAAACTGTGCTGTCCATTTCTGCATCAACAACAAACCTCTGTATACCGTTACGATCGCCCTCTTCTACTGTTTTTATTGAATTTTCAAGTTCTTCGGCATATGATGCAGCCGCTCTTTGCCTGTCTGTTTCTGTAAGTTCATCACCGTTAAGATCTTTCTCAACTGTTCCGAGAAAACCTGCAATTGCCTCCTTAGTAGGCTTAGCCGGATGTACATTATCGCGGGGAGATTTTCTTATCACAGAATATATACCGCTTGTATGTATCACAGAGACCTTCTCCTCTTCAACATCCTCTTTTTTCTGAAGACTTATGTATAGAGCAAGCAC
>JAEUSG010000092.1 GCA_016788315.1 Fibrobacterota bacterium
GTTAGCTTTTATTATATGAAGGCCGAAAGGTGTTTTGACAACAGAAGAAATCTCACCCTCCTTCAATTTGAAAACTGCTTCGTCGAATTGTGACACCATATCACCGCGGCCGAACAGCCCCAAATCACCGCCGCCTGAAGCTGTCGCATCCTCCGAATATTTTTTAGCTAGAGCATCAAAGGGCTTACCGGACAGAGCCTCCTTATAAACAGATTCAGCCTTTGCAATTATTTTAAGAGACTCTGCTTCAGCTGCTTTAGCAATCTCATCAGCACTTAAATTAGGTCTGCTCCTACTGAGTCTTGTTGTTATCGTAAGCATCCCCTTTTCAGGAATATCTGCATCGGGAAGCCTGAAAAGTATGTGGGAAGCCTTCATAATCTCTCTGGCATATCTGGCTCCATTTTCATTATAAAAGACCAATGCTTCGTCAGGAGAGACTGCAATGCTTGAAAAGTATGTATCCCGGGCCTTTTCCAGCATTATTATATCTTCAATTTTAGTTTTGAAATCTGCTTCGGTAACACCCATTTCCTTAAGATACACTGCAAATGCTGCATCGCTGTTTAGCGCATTCTCCTTACGAAGAGCAGCAATTTTTTCAACCACCTCGCTATCAGATATAGAGATTCCAAGTTCCTTTGCCTTCTTAAGAATAACCCTTTTATCAATCAGGCCATCGAGGAACTGCTTTCTCATATTCTCGAGAAGAAGTCCTGTCGGTGGATTAAAAGTAGAATCTATCTTTTTACTTACCATAACGTAACGGCTTATCATCTCATCAACCTCGGAGATCGATATTTTTTCTCCGTTTACTTTAGCTGCCAGATTTTTTTTATCAACACATCCGGCAAACATAACAGCTGCAAGCACAGCTAAAGCAATTACAGAACTCTTTTTCATGATTATTTATTTCCTTCCTGTTTCTATTCGTTGTACTTTCCATGCATTTTCAAGCTGCTTGAGTTTGGCTGCCTCTTTCTCAGCACGAAGTCTTGAGGATATGGTAAACTCAACCTCATTGAAATCCTGAACCCTCTCACGGGCATCAGAAAGCGCTTTGATAATATGAAAGCCGAACTCTGTTGTAACAATATCTGAAATTTCATTCTTCTTGAGCGCAAAAGCAGCATTTTCAAACACTTTAACAGTTCTGCCTCGCGGCACAAAACCAAGCGCTCCACCCTGTTCAGCACTTCCATCATCGGAATGATTTTTCGCAAGAGCGGCAAAATCGATCCCCTTCAAAGAACTGTCACGAACGGCTTTAAGCCTGGAAAGCCTTGCATTAACCTCTTTATTTACAGCTGCATCAAGCGAATCTTCAGGTATTCCTCTTTCTCGGAATACAGTCGCTACAGTCTTAAGCCCGCGCTCAGGCATATCCTGCTGGGGCGCTGATATGAGAATGTGCGCCAGTTCTATTTCTCCTACTGTAAATTCTTTCTGTTTAGAATCATAATATTCTTTGACCTCCTCAGGTGAAGGATCAAGACCATCCATTACAATAGTGCGAGCCTTCTCCGACAACACTATCTCTTTCAAATTTGCCAAATAACTATCCTCTGTCCAGCCGTCGTCAACCAGGCTTTTACTGAATTTTGAAGTGTCACCATCAAAAAGGCCAGTACACACTATGTCATATCTCTCACGTACTTCACTGTCTAAAACTGTAAGCTTCTTCTTCTTTGCTATTGCAAGAAAGATCTTTCTGTATATCAGATCATTGAGTGTTGAAGCGGTCAGTTCCACTTTTTCCGAATCGGTAATCTCTTTACCGGCAGAAACTCTTTTTATCTGTTTAAGATACCTGTTCAACGCAGTATCAAGTTCGGAAGCGGTTATAAACCCGGCCTTTGTTACAGCTATAGCATCAACAGGTGGCTTTGAAGCGAAAGAAAAAGAAGTTGAAACGACAAGAAGTGAAAAACAAAGTGCGGCAACTGCGATTCGATTAATTTGCATCAGAAAAGGCTCCTATCCATTCGCGGACAAGAAGAGCTTTCTCTATCTTCCGTTCCTGGAAACTGAATGTGAATTGTTTACTTACTAAATGCTGAGTTGTCTTTGCAGTGTCGATCAGTGTAATTAATTTCAATGCAGCAAGTTCATCGACAGCATCCATATCTATGAAGCGCCCCTGACCGGCTCTGTCAGACTCAAGCTCAAATACTGATTTCGCAATATTAATAGATCCATCTTTCTGACGAACTCCTTTTTCACGTCCTGCAGCAAGAAGAAGTTTAATGAGCTTGAATGCTCCATCTGTCATTGAGTCGCCGGCAATAGGTTTACCATTTGATTTGCCGAACTTATATTCAAAGTATAATTGAAGAATGTCCGGCTTCAGCACATCGACAAATTCTGCATTTCTTTCACCTTTACGGATAACTACAAGTTCTTTAAGAATAAGCTCTGTTACTATGCGATCAGTATCAGCGCCGGAAATTCCTATTGTATTGAGCGCCTCTTCTTTCAGCTTATTAAGATTTACAGATACAAGACCTGCAGGTGTTTTAGTCGCTTCCGACATAAGCAGCAGGAGTACATGGGTAACACCACCTATATGATCGCGTACCAAGTTATCAGAGTTTCTGCGGAGAGTATCATGGAGCCTGCCGACCAGAACTTTGATAACAGATACAAACCATGGGGGTATTTTAGAGTAAGTGTCTTCAAGAATATTTCTATTAATAGCAATTGCAGTTGTATCTTCAACTACCTGCGCAGTTGCGGATCTCGGCATGTCAATAAGAAGAGACATTTCACCAAGAACGCTTCCCGGTCCAAGGAGGGCAAGCTGGATTGTTTTCCCGCCTTCCTGCTTTAAAACCTTTACCTTTCCGGTTTTAAGAATAAACATCTCTTCACCGGACTCGCCCTCGATAAACATTAGAGAGCCGCGCTTAAAAACCCTTTCGTGCCTTGAAGCAGTTATTGCATTGGCAGGTTTGGCACCGGCAGCATGAATAGCAGATGGTCCGCCGGTACGCACAGCTGTTGGAGACCCGGGCAAAGGCGGAGCTGGCTGTCTAACTAGCCCAGGCCGTGCGCCTGTTTTAAGAGTGCTTCTTGCCGCCGGATCAAAGGGCATCATTTTGTGCTGCCCTCCTCTTCAATTTTCATTTCAAAGGCAGGAAGCCACTTTTTTATTCTCTTAACACGATTAAGCATAGATTTATCGTAAACAATTGCCTCTTTAGGCGGAGGCACCAATGTTACCAAACCGCGAATCTGAAGTTCATTAAGAAGCCTTCTATTTTCCTTATCTTCTCCAAAGTCAATTGCCGAAAATGGAACCATTACCCCTTCTGGAATCTGCTGTGATGCTTTTTGGGCAACATAACCAAGATTTGAGAGAAACTCCATGTGGGCATCATTCAGATCTGAACCTGGCACTCTTTTACCTTGAGATACAGCACGTGCATATTCGGAATAAAGGGTTAGGGCACCATACTCTTTTACCGTTATCAACTGATTGCCTTCACTATCTTTATCTACGCTGATGAGCCCCCTTTTAACGAGCTTGGTCAAAGCAGCAGAAAATGATTTTGGTGAAAGCTTTCCGGTAAAAAGCATAAAACTGCGGACATATCCGTATGAGAGAATACGCTCTTCCCCTGATGTCTTAGCATATTTTGGAATCATTAGAAGCATCATGGATGCGAGGCCGCCCTCTGAATCTTTCAGAAGAGTCTGCCCTACTCTTGTATTGGCATCTCTAAGTCTTGAACTCACAATCTTAACTATGGAGCGGAGCCACAATGGGACTTTCTCCATAACTGCATTAAACGCCAGCCTATTGATTATTGTAACCTTGGTAGGCTGAACTGCACGTACAGTAGCCGAGCGAGGCATGTCGTCAAGCAGAGCCATTTCGCCGATAGAGGCACCTTTACCAAGCTTCGCCAGCTCAATGAAGGAGTCCTCATTCTTTTTAAGAATAGCTACTTCGCCTTCCTGAATCATAAACATTTCATCGGCCTTTGCACCTTCTGCAAAGAGATCGTCTCCGGGTTTGTAGGTACGCTCCTGCTTCATAACAGGGCGCTGACCGGTTCTTAACGATGAAATTTCAGGAGCAGACATTTTTATATTATGCCTTTTTATACTTCAATATTTTCTAAACACTTTTGTGCATCAATTGCAGCCATGCATCCGCTTCCTGCGGCGCTGATGGCCTGACGGTAATGTGAATCCTGTACATCTCCGCAGGCAAAAACACCTTTTACATTTGTGAGTGTACGTCCGGGGACCGTTTTAATATAGCCGTTATCGTGCAGTTCTATCTGTCCATTAAGAAAGGAGGTGTTCGGAACATGTCCGATAGCATAGAACAGTCCTGAAACCGGGAGTTCACTTTCCTTGCCTGTAACGACATTGCTCAAAAGCAGCGACTCTACGAGTTTGTCACCCTTTACATCTGTAAGAGTGGTATTCCATACCATCTCAATTTTAGGATGTGTTTCAGCCCTTTTCTGCATCACAGCTGATGCACGCAACTTGTCTCTTCTATGTATCAAGTAAACCTTACTTGCAAAGTTTGTCAAATAGACAGCTTCCTCAACAGCCGAGTCACCACCGCCGATTACTGCAAGAGGTTTATTTCTGAAAATCGGAAGTCCACCATCGCAGACGGCACAAGCAGATATACCACGATTCCAAAGTTTTGCTTCGCCTGGAACCCCCATACGCCTGGCTGTTGCCCCTGTTGCAATAATGAGAGTCATAGCTTCAACTGTAGTACCGCTGCCCTTAATTGTAAATGGGCGTTTTGACAAATCAATCGAGTCAACATCCTCAGAAAGGACTGTTGTGCCGTACTTAACAGCCTGCTCCTTCATCTTCATGACAAGTTCCATTCCGCCGATTCCCTCTGGGAATCCCGGGTAGTTCTCTATATCGGTAGTTGTTGTCAGCTGACCGCCGGCAGGACCTCCGGAGACAAACCCCTCAAACATAACAGGCTTCAGACTAGCTCTTGCACAATAAATAGCAGCAGTGCAACCGGCTGGGCCGGAACCAATTATTACAACCTTTTCCACGAACTGTTCCTTTCTTTCAGCGGACGCCACCATTTTTCATTTGCCTTGTACCACTCAACAGTTTCAGCCAGCCCCTTTTCAAATGTATAAACCGGCATCCAGCCAAGTTCATTTTTGATTTTTGTAGCATCTATGGCGTATCTCATATCGTGGCCCGGACGATCCGTAACATATTCAACAGATTTCTCATCCTTACCCATAAGTCTTAAAATCTCATGCGCTATGTCAATGTTCTTCCATTCATTCCAACCGCCTATATTATAAATCTCGCCCTCCCGCCCTTTTTTAAGAACCTGCCAAATTGCTTCACAATGGTCTGTTACATGCAGCCAGTCGCGCACATTAGCGCCCTTGCCGTATATTGGTATTTTTTTGCCGTCCATCAGATTTGTAACAAGAAGCGGTATTAACTTTTCAGGAAACTGCAAGGGGCCGTAATTATTTGAACAGCGGGTAGTCAGCACAGGCATTTTAAATGTATGAAAATAAGAGCGGACTAAAAGATCTGCTCCAGTCTTGCTTGCTGAATATGGTGAATTTGGTGCAAGCGGAGTCTCTTCCGTAAAAAAACCTGTTTCTCCAAGCGAGCCATATACTTCATCTGTTGACACCTGCAGATAACGACCGACTTTCTTTTTTCTAGCAGTTTCAAGAAGATTTTGCGTACCAAGAACGTTCGTGGTAACAAATACGGTCGGCCCTGTTATGCTTTTATCAACATGTGATTCTGCCGCAAAATGGACAACTGCATCAACGCCCTCCATTGCTTTCTCAACATCTTCAAGAACCGTTATGTCGCCCTGCACAAACTTATATCGTGGATCTTTCTCAATGCTTTCTAGGTTTGCAATATTACCTGCATAAGTCAATGAATCCAAATTAGTTATTTTAAGGTCTTTCTCTATTTTTAACAGATGTAATATGAAGTTAGAACCGATAAAACCCGCTCCGCCGGTAACCAGTAAATGCATTGTCATTTCCTTCCTTATATATTGGTAACGCTAGAATTACATTAACTCCTTTAAAATAGCAAAAACGCCGGCAAGATTGTCAAACTTATCGGCGATGTAACAGTTATTAAACAGGAACCCTGTCAGTGCCTGAAAATCTTTGTTTCAGACAATAACAGGGCATGATAGATATTACAAACAAGCAGGCATTCGCGAACTTGGCTTTAAAAAATCAACCTTCAATCTTTCTGCCGTAACGTTCGACTTCGATCTCCTCAAGAGATTTTCCCGATGTTGAAGGCGTCCACAGCACTCCGATAACCAAAGCTAATCCGAGCAGAACAAGCATGATTGTGCCGACAAATGGAACCCCACGGGCTTCGAGTAGTACCGGGAAACCATAACTCAACAAACCAACAGCTATACGGGCTGCAAAGAACAGAACACCTTGTGCACTGGCACGATATGGTGTTGCGAACAGCTCAGCTGTCCAAAGTGCATAAAATGCCTGAGCACCGATACCGGCTGATATTCCCCACAGCGTTGCAAAAACAATTAGAACAGGAGTGGTAGGCTCTACAAAGACCAGCAGAATCCATGCAAGTATACCGAGAACCGCTCCAAACGCATAAAGTAAACGGCGACTGACTCGATCTGCATATTTCATAAATCCGAAATAGGTTGCAGCAACGGTTAGGGTCCAGACCAGCACCTGAAGGAGATTCTGTTCAACCATGCTTGTAACACCAGTTGCTTCATATACTCTCGGCATGAAGATACCCATTTGACCGGCAACGAGATTCCACATGGCATATACACCAAAAAGGAAAAGTAGCGCTTTTACATTGGTGAAGTTCGAAATAAGTTCTTTAAAACCGCGACGACGAGTGCCTGCAGCCTTACTTTGTTCGTTTGACTTTTTCCAGATATCAGATTCCTGTAATCCACGACGCACCCACCAGGTAATGAAAGCAATGACAAAGAGACTTGCAAATATTATTCTGCTTCCAAGTAATCCAAGAGGCACCAAAGCGGTTGCCATTGCGAAGATAATTGCTGGTCCGAGTGACCATGCGAACTGAGCTGTTCCTACATGAGAGGCACGGCTTTCTGCTGGGGCCGCTTCAGCAATGTATGTCCAGGCAACCGGTACGCCGGCACCTACTGCAATACCAGTCAGAATAACGCCTATAATAAGCATTGGTGTACTTACTGCAAAGACCACCAATAGCGTTCCAATCATATACAGAACAAGGTCATAGGTATAGATAAACTTACGGCCATATTTATCACCAAGCGGACCGCCAATCATCGCTCCAATTGCAGCCCCAAAGGCATTTGCACTCAATGCGGCAATCAGTCCAATTGCAGCGTTTGTGAGATTTAAATACTGCTGCCACAAGCTAAGGCTTGTTGCAAGCGCGATGATCGAACCAGCTTCGATGTAATTTGACATAGCAACTGCTATTGTCGCCTGATAACCCTTAAGACCCTTTTTGGCTTCCATTA